>CAZEKK010000062.1:0-10406 GCA_964512905.1 uncultured Solirubrobacteraceae bacterium | reverse complement strand
CGTGCCGGCGCCCCGCACGGGTTCCGTTGCCCGCATGGGTACGCCGCTAGTACCGTGGCGCCATGCCGAGGAGGAGGGCAGCGCTGGCGGTGGCGGCAGCGGTGGCGGGCGTGCTCGCGGTGGCGGCCGGGCCCGCATCGGCGGCCCGCACCGTGCGCACGTACGAGGCCGGCCCGTTCGACCTCACGAACTACCAGGTCGCGCTCGGCGTGACGGCGGGCATCCCGACGCCCGGGGTCGACGGCTTCATCACCAAGATGGAGACCGACATCGTCGATGCGCGCACGCACCGCGTCGTGCCGATCCGGCGGGTGATGCTGCACCACATCGTCTTCGCCAACCTCTTCGGGAAGGGGGCGGGGCGCCCGTATCAGCCGTTCTACGGCGACGGCGAGGAGCGGGCGAAGATGGAACTGCCGCCCGGCTACGGCTACCCGACCAGGGCGGCGGACCGCTGGGCGATCGTCTGGATGCTGATGAACCACCGCAATGCCAGCGACCGGGTGATGATCCGCTACACGCTAACGCTGGACACCGACCCGTCGCTCACGCCGGTGGTCCCGGTCGTGCTCGACGCCTCGCGCGGCCGCCAGGGCCTCGTCTACGACGTCCCCGGCGGGGGGCCGCCCGGCTCGGTGCACGTCAAGACGGGGGCGACGCGCGCGCCGGTCTCGGGCCGCCTCGTCGCCGGCCTCGGGCACGTGCACGGTGGCGCCAGGGATCTCGTCGTCACCCAGCCGACCTGCGGCGACCGGGTCATCTACCGCTCGCGGCCGACCTGGGGCCTGCCGACCCATCCGTTCTACAACGTGCGCCCAGTCCTGCACGAGCCCGGCCCGATCGACATGAGCCGCTTCGCCTCGGCGCAGGGCATCCCGGTGACCGCCGGCCAGCCGCTGAAGCTCTCGAGCCGCTACGACGGCTCGCGGCCCCACACCCGCGTCATGGGCCTGCTGCTCATGTACCTCGCACCGGATCCGGCGATCACCAACGGCTGCGGGCCGCTGCCCGGCGACGTGCGCACGCTGCGCACGTCCACGCCCGGCCGGGCCGCGGCGCCGCGCGTGACCATCCCGCTGACCGGCTACGCCGCAGACGGGCGCGCGGCGACCGTCGACGGCCCGCCGGGGCCGCTGCGCCGGGTCGCCGGCGACGCCACCGTGACGGTCGGCTCCAACTTCTTCGCCGCCGGGAACCTCTCGGTCCCGGCCGGGGCCACCGTGCGCTGGCGGTTCGGCGACCCCGGGGTCCTCCACAACGTCACGCTGGCCAGCGGGCCGCGCGGCTTCTCCTCGGACCGGCTGAAGGCTGGCGGGGAGTACGCGCGGCGGTTCACGGTCCCCGGGACCTACCGGCTGTTCTGCGAACTGCACCCCGTCGGGATGGTCCAGCGCATCGTGGTCCGGCCACGCGGAGGCTGACCGCGGCGGCGCGGCCGCGGGCGGCCCGTCGTCAGAACTCCAGGCGCGACCCCATCACGACCGTCCGCTCGCGCGGCAGGTTGAAGTAGTCGGCGGCGTCGGAGGCGATGCGCGCCGTCGCCTGGAACAGGTGCTTGCGCCAGCGCGCGAGTTCGGGGGCGTGCGAGGCGCGGATCTCGATCTTCGAGAGGAAGTACGTGGCGTCGTCGAGGTCGACCGGCGACTCGAGCACGCCCTGGCGTGCCGCGAGGGCCAGGACGCGCGGCACGTCCGGCGTCTCGCGGAAGCCGAACGCCGCGTTCAGCAGGCAGATGTCGTCGTCGGCGGGTCCGAGGTGATCGACGCTCAGGCGCTCGGCGTCGTCGACGTAGGGGACCGGCCGGGTGTCGAGCGAGACGATCACGACCCGCTCGTGCAGCGCGTGGTTGCGCTCGACATTGGCCCGCAGCGCCAGCGGCGCCGTCGCCGTCGCGCGGTTGAGGAAGATCGCGGTGCCGGGGACGCGCGCCGGCGGGGGATCGAGCGTGGGGAGGGCAGCGACGAACGCCCGCAGGTCGCCCTCGCGGCGCTCGCGCTCAGCGGTCACGATCCGCTGGCCGCGCTGCCACGTGCTCAGGACGGCGTACATCACGAGGCCGACGATCAGCGGCAGCCACGCCCCGTGGAGGACCTTCGTGAGGTTGGCCGCGAAGAAGGCGAGGTCGACGGCCAGGATGATCACGGCGCCGCCGAGCACCAGCCACAGCGGCGCCTGCCACTGGCGGCGCACGAAGTAGAAGAAGAGGATCGCCGTGATCGAGATGGTCGCCGTCACCGCCATCCCGAACGCGTAGGCGAGCTTCGTCGAGGACTCGAACGTGAAGACGAGCGTCAGCACGGCCACGAGCAGCGCCCAGTTCACCCACGGCACGTAGATCTGGCCGACCTCGTGCGACGTGTACTCGATCCGCAGCCGCGGGAGGTAGCCGAGCTGAATCGCCTGCCGAACGAGCGAGAACGTCCCGGTGATGACGGCCTGCGAGGCGATCACGGTGGCCGCCGTGGCGAGAATCAGCATCGCGATCTGACCCCACCCCGGGACGAGTTCGAAGAACGGGTTGCCCCGAGCCGCCCCCGGGTCATCGAGGACCAGGGCCCCCTGTCCGAGGTAGCTGAGGATGCAGGCCGGGAAGACCACGAACAGCCACGCGCGCCGGATCGGCCCGGCGCCGAAGTGGCCCATGTCCGCGTACAGCGCTTCGGCGCCGGTGACCGCGAGCACCACCGCGGCCAGGGCGAAGAAGCCGGTGCCGCCGCTGCTGAAGAGGAACTCGAGCCCGTAGGTCGGCAGGAGCGCCTCGAGCACCGCGGGCTCCTTGCCGATCCCGTGGATCCCCACGACGGCGATCGCGGCGAACCAGACGAGCATCACGGGGCCGAACAGCCGTCCGACGGTCGCGGTGCCGACCCGCTGGAGCAGGAACAGCCCGACGAGGATCGCCGCCGTCACCGGCACGATCAGCACGTCGAGCGACGGCTCGATCACCTCGAGGCCCTGGACCGCCGACAGCACCGACATCGCCGGGGTGATCATGCTGTCGCCGAAGAAGAGCGACGCTCCGAAGATCCCCAGCGCGGCCAGGGCCGCCTTCGTGCGCGCGCTCCCGGACCGCACGCGGCGCTTGATGAGGGCGATCAGGGCCATGATGCCGCCCTCGCCGTCGTTGTCGGCGCGCATGACCAGCACGACGTACTGGACGGTCACGACCATCACGACGGCCCAGAAGATCAGCGAGATGCCGCCGAAGACGTTGGCCTTCGCGATCGCGACCGGATGCGGGTCGTCGGGATTGAAGAGCGTCTGAACGGTGTAGAGCGGGCTGGTCCCGATGTCGCCGAAGACGACGCCGAGGGCGCCGAGCGCGAGCGCCCCGCGGGCCAGCGTGCGGCGCGGGGCCGGCGCCGCCGGCCGGCCGGCCGGGTCCGCCGCGGCAGCCACGGATCTAGCCCTGCGCGGCCTTCTTCACCGCGCCGGCGAGCATGATCGCCGTGACGCCGTAGAAGAGGAAGTCGATCCCCACGAGCAGTCCGATCGCCCAGTCGGCCGAACTCGGGAGGCTGACCGCGATCAGGATGCCGAGCAGGAGCGTCACCGCCCCGTTCAGGCCGACCATCCCGGCGCCGGGCTCGCCGCGCATCCCAAAGGCCGCCACGAGGCGCAGGATGCCGGTCGCGAAGAACCAGGCGGCGAGGATCACGGTCAGCGTGAACGTGCCCTTCAGCGGCGCCGCCAGCAGGTAGACGCCGGCGATCGCGGCGAGGATCGCGAGAACGAGGCGCAGCGCGGTCTGCCCGCCGCTGTCGGCGCCGAAGGCGAAGCCGATGAGCAGGCCGGCCAAGACCAGCAGCAGGATCCCGACGAGGATCGCGGTCGCCACCGAGAAGATCGCCGGCACCACGATCGCCACGAAGCCGGTGATGATGGCCAGGATCCCGCTGACCAGCAGGAAGGTCCGGCTGCGCTTCGCCTCGGCGGCGAAGTCGGCCAAGGGGTTGACGGGCGGTGGAACGGCGGCCATGTCGGCTCCTTCGTGGTGGCGATCGGCGCCCGGGCGGGCCCGGGCGGCGCCGCATCCTATGCGGTGACGGCGTGCGGCAGGGGCATCCCGGCGAGGCCCGCGAGGAGGTTGTCGGCGGCCAGCGCGGCCATCCGCTCGCGCGTGGCGTGCGTCGCCGAGCCGAGGTGGGGGATGACGATGAGATTCGGCGCCGACAGCAGCGGATCGCCGGGGGGCAGCGGCTCGGGATCGGTGACGTCCAGGGCGGCGGCGCCGATCTCCCCGGCGCGCAGCGCGGCGGCGAGCGCCTCCTGGTCGACGATCGGGCCGCGGGCGGTGTTCACGAGGATGGCGGTCGGCTTCATGAGCGCGAGCGCCTCGGAGGCGATCAGCCCGCGCGTGTGCTCGGTCAGCGGGCAGTGGATCGAGACGACGTCGGCGCGGGTCAGCACCTCGACGAGCGGCACGCCGCCCGCGCGTCCGGCGGCGATCACCTCCATCCCGAACGCCTCGGCGCGGCGGGCGACCGCCGACCCGATCCGCCCCATGCCGACGATCCCCAGCGTGGCGCCGTGCAGTTCCAGGCCCAGCAGCCACGTCGGATCCCACGGCCCCCACGCCCCGGTGCGGACGGCGGCGATCCCCTCCGGCAGGCGCCGGGCGGCGGCCAGGATGAGGGCGAACGCGAGGTCGGCGGTCGCCTCGGTGAGGACGCCCGGTGTGTTGCCCACCGGGATCCCGCGCGCGGCGCAGGCGGCGACGTCGACGTTGTCGACCCCGACCGCCATGTTCGAGACCACGCGCAGGCCGGGGCACAGGTCGAGCAGGTCCGCGTCGATCCGGTCGGTCAGTAGGCAGAGCAGGCCGTCGGCCTGGCTGGCGCCCGCGATCAGGTCGTCGCGGGGAGGCGGATCGGCGTCGGGCCACACCGCGACGTCGTGGGCCGCGGCGATGCGCGCGACGGCGTCGCCGGGCAGGGCGCGGGTGACGAAGACGCGGGCCATCGCGGGGGCGGAATCTAGCGCCGGGCGCCGCGTGTGGCCAGGTCAGGCGACGATGACGACCGGGCGGCCCATCGCGGCGAACTCGTACACCTCGCTCGCGAACGCGGCGGGGACGCGAACGCAGCCGTGCGACGCCGGCGAGCCCGGAACGTCGGCCGACTGGTGCAGGCCGTAGTCGCCGGTGAAGAACGACGCCAGCGGCATCGGCGCGTCGTACTTGCGCGAGTAGGCGTTGGGGTCTTTGAGGTAGACGGCGAAGCGACCGGTCGGCGTGTCGAAGCCGGGCCGGCCGCTCGAGATCGAGATCACCCGGACGACCTTGCCGTCCTTGACGATCTGCGCCAGCTGCTTGGACAGCGAGACCTCGACCCGGTCATCGCCGCCGTCGGTGAACGGCGCCGGAGGTGCGATGCCCGCCTCGATGGCGCGCTGGGTCTTGGGCCCGGCGATGCCGTCGCGGTCGAGGCCGGCGGCCTTCTGGAAGGCCATCACGGCGGCCTGGGTCGCGTCGCCGTAGCTGCCGTCGGCCTGGTCGGAGCGCAGCATGTCCATCGCGACGAGCTTGTCCTGCAGCGCGCGGACGCGCGCACCCTTCTCGCCGGGCTCGAGCTTGAGCGCCTCGGCGCGGGCCCGCGCGGCCTGCTCGCGGGCGGCGCGGGCCTTGGCCGCCTTCGCGGCGCGGATGGCCTCGCGGCGCTCGGCCTCGCGGCGGGCGAGGTCGCTCCACGTCGCGCCGGGGGCACCGCCGCCGGTCGCGGCGACCGCTGCGGCGACGGTCGTGGCCGGCTCGGTGCGGTCGCCCGCGGCAACGGCGACGGCGGCCGCCACGCCGGCGGCGGCGAGCAGCCCGCAGAGCACGGCGAGCAGCCGCGCGGCGCCCGGACGCTGTGAGCGGCTGGACATGAGCCCCGGAGTATCCGGTGCGCGGAGGGCGGGCGCCACCCGTGCAATGCGTCTCCCGGGCGGCGCGGCGGGCCGCCACGCGGGCCGGCCGCACTTGGCGGCCGTCCGGGCGGCGGCTACGATCCGGGCATGGATTCCGGCTGCACGAGCCCCCGCGTCGAGATGGGCGCCGCGCGCGGCCAGACGGTCGCCGACGTGATGGTCAAGCGCCCCAAGGCGCTGCCCGCCGACGCCACCGTCGACGACGTCCGGCGCCTCTTCGAGAATCCCCGCGTGCGGACCGCCCTGCTGCTGGACGGCCCGGCGCTGGCTGGCGCGATCGACTGCGACACGCTGCCGGACTCCGTCGCCGGCACCGATCCGGCGCTCGATCACCTCTCGGCCAACCTGCCGCGCATCGCTCCCGAGGCGCCCATGGGCGAGGCGCTTGCCGCGCTCGAAGCCGCCGGGACGCGCCGGATCGCCGTCGTGGACGCGGACGGATCGACGCTGCGCGGCCTGCTGTGCCTGGACCGGCACGGCGAGGGCTTCTGCACCGACCGCTGACGCGGGCGGGCTGGCGGTGCGGTGGCGCCGGCGCCGGGCGGCGGCGCTGCCGTCGGGTCAGTACGCCTGCACCGGCGGGGTGTCCTCGTCGCTGGCGCCGATCCGCAGCACGGCGGTCTGGTGCTTGGCGGTCGAGCCGACCGGGAGGTGCTCGCCGGCGACGGCCAGGCCGTAGCGGGGCATGTTCCCGTAGACGGTCTCGTACTCCCCGGCGCGCACGCGGTAGGTCTCGTGCCAGATCCCGACGGCGCCCGAATCGCGGACCTTCTGGTTGAACTCGCGCCACGGCTGCAGATGCGGGGCGTCGGCCTGCCGGGCGAAGCGGTCGAGGTCCTCGAACGTCCGCCAGTGCTGGACCATGAGGATCGTCTTGCCGCTCAGCGCCGTGCGCGTGCTGAGCAGCCCGGCCTCGGGACGCGCCTCCAGCCAGCGCAGCATCTTCGGCATCGCGGTGAACACCGGCCACCACTGCCTGACGTCGCGCAGGCGGTTGAACCGCATCCCGATCAGGAAGACGACGAAGTCGCCCTCGATCTCGGCGGTGTAGCGACCCGGGAAGACCTTGGCGCTCATCGTGGCGCCACCGTATCCGGCCGCTCGCTCGCCCGCTGGCGGGCCGCGCGGCTACGCTGCGGGCCGCTCCGTCCCGCGACACCGACCGAGGATCCACGCCCATGCCCGTCGACCCCACCGCTGACGACATCCGCCGCTTCAAGGAGGAGGACGACGGCAAGCCGGTCGTCATGCTCAACCTGCTGCGCTACAAGCCGGACGGGGGCCGCGAGCGCTACGGCGAGTACGCCGTCGCGGTCGTGCCGTTCGTGAAGGCGGTCGGCGCCGAGATCGTCTACGCGGGCGACTGCCGCACCCCAGCCGTGGCGCCGAGCGGGCACGACTGGGACGCGATCCTGCTCATCCGCTACCCGTCGCGGCAGGCCTTCCTCGACATGGTCTTCAACCCCGACTACCAGGCGATCACGCACCTGCGGACCGAGGGGCTGGAAGAGGCCGTGCTGCAGCCGACGACGTCGTGGGCGGGGTAGGGGAGCTGTGTCGGGCGGCGTGATCACCGCGCCCGCCTGATCGCCCCGTCTGCCCGGCCTGCGCCCAGGCCGGGCAGACGGCCCCGCCCAGCCAGGTCGTGAGCACGGCCTACAGCGACTCGCAGGGCCGCGGGATCGGCGCCCGCCGGAGCTTGCTCGGGCCGGCGTAGGCCTTGCGGGGCCCCAGCCGCACCGACCCGGCCCTGCCGAACTGCAGATCCTGACGGCCGGCCTGGAGGCGGAGCACGACCGCCGTCGATGGCGCGACGTTCTTGATGCGCCAGGCGAGGCAGGAGCGCGGCGACGCGTGGCCGATGCGCCGCCCGTCGCTCAGGACCGCGTAGGCGCCGTAGCGCGCCGTGTTGCCCCCGGCCGCCCCCCAGATGGCGAACACCGCCCGGCCCTTGCGCACGAGGCGCAGCGCCGGGACCCGCGGCGCGGTCCGCGGAGCGCTCTGCCCGAAGGTCGCGATCGCCTTCTGGGCCACTGTCGCGCCCGAGCGGTCACGCACGGTCGCCTGGACGGTGCGCGGGCCTTCGTAGCCGAACGTGGGGGTCCAGGTGATCCGCGCGCAGCGCGACTGCTTGGGCGTGCGGCCCGGCGCCGCCTTGCCGTTCGGGCACGCGCCCCCGCGCAGCTGAGTGGCGATCGGCTGCTGGAAGTTCTTGCCGACCACGTCGAGCGAGACGGTGTCGCCCGCGCGCAAGGCGTAGCGCAGGTCGAGCACGCGCCTGGCCTGCGAGCCCGAGACCTTGCCGGCGAGGACCGTCGGGTTGCGCTCCTGCCCTTGGAACTCGACGCCGGTGATCGTGGTGCCGAGGATGCCCTCGACCTTCCAGTCGCCGGGAGCGGCGTCCTTCTTGAGGAAGACCGACGTCTCGTTGGCGTCCTTGTTCTCGAAGATGAGGAAGGACTTGCGGTCCGTCGTGACCGGGCTCGACGGGCTCGAGGAGAACGTCAGGCCCGACGGGCTGACGACCTTGATCTTCGGGGGCTTGCCGGCGCCCTGGAAGTGTGCGACGTACTGCGTGCTGCCCTTGGGCACCGGGAACGTCTGCGTCCGGGCGATCCGGCCGTCGACGCGGGTCGCGCGCGCGACCCGCACGCGCTCCTGGAACCCGCAGCCGCGCCCGACGTCGAAACGCTTGCCGCTGGCCGGCGGCGTCCAGAAGAAGAAGCCGCCGAACTGCCCGATGAAGCCGAAGTCCGCGCAGCCCCCGGCGCCCACGTTGGAGACGACCACGGTGCCCTGGGCGCACGGCTTGCCGAAGATCACGGTGTTCACGCAGACCGCCGCCTGGCCGTCCATGTTGAACGCGAACGGGCGGGGCTGGATGAAGCCCGCGACGCCGCCGTTGAGCTCGACGAGCCCGCCCGCCAGCAGCATCTTCGCGGCCAGGGTGAAGTCGACGGTGCCCGAGCTGTCGACGCGCACCTTGCCGTCGCCGACCGGGATCGTCGCGACGCTCAGGAACCCGGCCGCCTCGACGAAGAACGTGCGCGCGGTCGGCTCGGCATACGTCAGCGAGACGTCGCCGCGGACGAGCCCGCGGGCGAAGCCGAGCCCCCCGTCGCCCTTGAGCAGCAGCGTCGGCTGGAGGCAGAGCCCGAACCCGACCCGTTCGAGCGTGATGCCCGCGACGAGCGGAATCGCGGCGTTGTCCACGAACCCGCCGCCGTAGGCGAACCGCCCGCCCGCGATGCCGCCGTACGCCGCGAGCTCGGTCTCGCTCGGGGTCGGCAGCTGGACCAGCAGCGCGCCGTCGAAGCGTTCGACGCTCTGCGGCGGCGGGCCGCAGCCCACGGCCGGCGCGCCGTTGAGCGACGGCGGCTCGCACGCGGCGAAGCGCGTGCTCACGTTCGCCGAGAGGTAAGAGAAGCAGAGGTCCTTCAGCGCGACCTTGCCGATCGCCGCGTTCGCGACCTGGATGCGGCCGCCGTCGATGCTCACCCCGGTCTGATCGTCGGTGGTGATCTCCGTCGCGCCGGTGATCGAGCCGGTCGTCCCCGGCGAGGGCTTGAAGATCGACGGGAGCGTCACCGTGATCGGGAAGGTGGTTGCGAACCGGCCGGCGCGCTTGCGGAACAGCACCTCGATCTGGCCTCCGATCGGCAGGCCGCCGAGCGTGCCGCTGGGCATCGCGAATCCCGCGAGCCGGCCTTCGGTGGTGCCGGTGGGGAGTTTCCAGAGCAGCGGCTGGCGGAAGACCGTGACCGGCCCGAGCTTGAGCTCGATCGTCCGGTCGAGCCCGATCTGGCCGCCCGGCGCCGCGGTGCTCGGCTCCGCGAGCACGTAGCTCGAGCCAGGGGGCGCGGCCGGGAACGGCACGCCGTTGAGCACGAAGCGGCCGCTGGTCTCGTAGAAGATGCCGCGCGAGGCGACTCGCACGCCGCTGCTGGTGTAGCCCGCGGCGGGCGCGCGCTCCTTGCGCCAGCAGCCGCCGCCGGTGGTGCGGGCCAGGATGAGCCCGAAGCTCACGGATGTCGGGCACTGGTTGAGGTTCTCGGGATCCGGCCCGGGGCCCGCGCCGGGCGGCGGCGGCGGCGCCGCCGCGGGAGTCGGGGCCTGGAAGATGAACGACTTCGTCGCCTGGCTGCCGGTCGAGTCGGTGACGCGCACGACAACCGTCCGGCTGATCGAGGGCGTGCCGGCCGCGCCGACCTTGAAGGTGAACCGGTGGCGTCCGGAGAGGCCCTGGGTCTCGGGGCTGTTCTCGTCAAGGATCTTCGTCTGCTTGGCCGTCGTCGTGTTGAAGGCGTCGCAGCAGAAGAACTCGATGATGTACGGAGCGGCGCCGACCTTGACGTCGACATCGATCGCCGCGGTGCCGTTCACGATGCCGGGATCGGGCGTGATCCCCCGGCCGACGATGTCGACCGCGCCCGACGCCGAGGCTGGCACGGCGAGCACGAGCGCCACGATGAACCCGGCGGCCAGTCGTCCCACGCGTG
>CAZEKK010000061.1:0-11828 GCA_964512905.1 uncultured Solirubrobacteraceae bacterium | reverse complement strand
GGTTCAGTCGGTCCTGCAGACGCGCGACTTCGGCGAGTCGGAGTTCGTCGTCTTCGCGACCCGGCAGGGGACCGTGAAGAAGACCGAGTTCCAGGCCTACAACACGCCGATCAAGGCCGACGGCATCATCGCGATCAAGATCCGCGACGACGACGAACTGGTGGCTGTCCGGGGGGCGAGTGCCGGCGACGAGCTGATCATGGTCTCGCGGGCGGGGCAGGCGGTCCGGTTCAGCGAGTCCGAGGTGCGGGCGATGGGCCGCGACACGAGCGGCGTGCGCGGCATGAACGTGAGCCAGAAGGGGAATGCCGTGCTCGCGATGGACGTCGCCGACGAGAGCCGGGATCTGCTGGTCGTCACGGAGAACGGATACGGCAAGCGCACGCCGATCACCCAATACCGCGAGACCAAGCGCGGGGCGATGGGCGTCAGGACGATCAGGCTCACCGATGCGCGCGGCGCGCTGGCCGGCGCGCTGGTCGTGCGCGAGCACGAGGAGCTCGTGTTCATGTCGCAGAACGGGATGGTCCAGCGCACCGGCGTGAGCGGGATCAGCCAGCAGGGCCGTTCGACGCAGGGCGTCCGGGTGATGAACGTCCGCGACGACGACTCCGTCAGCGCCGTGGCGCTCGTCGTCGAGCCAGAGGGCGGCTCCGGCGAGCCGGACGGCGCGGCGGACGCCGCCGCGCTGGAGGAGCTGGCCGGCGCGGAGCCGGGCCCGTCGGACGGCGGCCCGGGCAACGGCGTCGTCGAGTGACGCGCGGCCTGCGGGACCGGGGAGCGCTGTGAGCGGCGCCCTCGCTTCTGCGGACGCCATCTACGTCCGCGACGGGGGACGGCTCGTTCCCACCGACCGCGCGCGGGGACCGTGGGATCCGCAAGCCCAGCACGGCGGCGCTCCGGCGGCGCTGCTGGCCGCCGAGGCCGAGCGGGTCGACGTGCCGGGGGCATCCGGCGCGTCGCTGGCAGTCGCGCGGCTGACCGTGGAGCTTCTGCGTCCGGTGCCGATGGCGCCCCTCGCGGCGACCGCGCGGGTTCTGCGCCCGGGCCGACGCGTCGCGCTCGTGCAAGCCGAGCTCGCAACCGGCGACGGAACGGTCGTGGCCCGGGCGACCGCCCTGCGGATTCGCCGGGAGGCGGGGGCGACGCCCGAGGTGCAGCCGCCGGGAACCGTGCCGCCGGCCCGCCGCCCGGACCCGCAGGCGGCAACCGCGCCCTCGGCCGCCGCCGCCCCGACCTTCGGCGCCGACGGCATGGAGATCCGCTTCGCGCACGGCGAATTCACCGAGCCAGGCCCCGCGACGGCCTGGATGCGCCTGCGGGTGCCGTTGGTCGCCGGCCAGCCGACGTCGCCGCTTGCGCGCGCCGTCGCCGTCGCGGACTTCGGCAACGGCATCTCCGCGGCCCTGCCTTGGGCCGACTGGGTCTTCATCAACCCCGACCTCACCGTGTACGTCGACCGGCCGCCGACCGGGGAGTGGGTGTCGATCGCGAGCTCGACCACCGTTCGGTCCGACGGCACGGGGCGCAGCGACAGCCTCCTCGGCGACGAGGTCGGGCCGATCGGCCGCGCCGCGCAAGCGCTCTACGTCGCACCCCGGGGGTGAGCGCCGGGCGGGGCCACCGGCCCTTCGGTTCCGCTGGAGCCGTCTGCTTAGATACGCGGACCAGAGAAAGGAGGTGGTCCGACGTTGAGTGACAGTCTTTTTGGGACCCTGGAGGTGACCGGCCGCTAGGTCGGACAGGCTGGACCCGCTTGGCGGAATCCAACCCGGATCACCGCCGCGGCACGGCGCCGGAGTTCGTCCCCCCGGCATCAGGATGGCCGGTCGTGGCCACGTTCCAGTCAGAGCCGTACGCGAAGGGCGCCGTTTGTCGACGGCGCCCTTCGTGCATTCCGGAGGTGCGACCGGAGCGGGTAGCGTCGCCGGCCAGCCATGGACCCGACGTTCGAGTTCGGCGCAAGCGCCGGCGCGGACGGCACCCGCAGCCGCAGGCCAGGTGGTCCGCGTCGTCGACGACGCCCGTGTGCGCCCGCGCCCCGGCTACGCCGTGGCCGGGAGGTAGGTGCGCCAGGCCGCCGGAATCGTGGGGCTCGCGACGTGGATGAAGATGTGCGCGCCCGGCGTGCGTGGCTGGCGGCGCAGCGACATTCCGACCTGGCGCGGGAGCCGGTCGCCCTTGCGCCGGTTGCAGGGTGCGCAGGACGCGACGATGTTCTCCCAGCTCGAGTCGCCGCCGCGCGAGCGCGGCACCACGTGGTCGACGGTGAGGTTCGACGGCGATCCGCAGTACTGGCACTCCCACTCGTCGCGGGCGAAGACGGCCCGCCGGGTGATCTTGCGGCGGTGGGCGTCGCGCGGGATGCGCACGTAGCTGACGAGGCGGATCACGAGCGGGCGGCTCATCGACATCCGCTCGGACCGCAGCTCCCAGGCGGCGTGCTCGACCAGCTCGGCCTTCGCCTTGAGCAGGAGGACCGCGGCGCGGCGCACCGAGCAGACGTTGATCGGCTCGAACGTGGCGTTCAGGACGAGCACACGGCCAGCGTCACGTCCCCGCCGCTGGTGCTCGTCGAGCGGCGCGGACCCGGCTGGTGCTGGTGGAGTGGCGGATGCCATCGCCGCCGCGCAGTGTAGCCATCCGCGCCGCGGTTCCTGGGCGGACGGGGTTGTCGGGGACCGTCCCGGCGCGCCACCGCGCGCTGCCGGTCGCGGTCAGCCAGTGCCGGCCAAGGCGGCGCGGACCGCCTCGGACTCCTCCGGAGAGAGCTCAAGCTCCGCCTTGCCGTTGCGCACCTGCTTCGCGTACAGGCGGGCCTGGTCGCGGTGCAGGATCGCCGAAAGCACGATCCCGGACTGCGTCGCGTCGAGCAGGGCGATCGACGTCGACTGGCGCCCCGACATCTCGTGGTACGCGTCGTAGCGGACGAGCGCCCGGTAGGCGATCGCGCCGTCGAGGCGCCGCTCGGCGCCCTCCATGCGCTCGTGCAGGCGGGCCGAGGCGTCCTCCATCCCGGCGCGCAGGGAGCCGAACTCGCTCTGCAGGCGGGCGACGTGTGCGACGAGGTCGTCGGTCTCGGACTCGCCGATGATCACCGACTGCGCGGCGCGCAGTCGGCGCAGCTTGACCGCCAGTGAGGTGCTCAGCACGAGCGCCCCGGCCGCGATCACCGCGGCGGCCAGCGCCACGATCCCCGCCGTGTCGGTGAGCCCGTCCACGCCCGCAAGGATAGATCGCGGTCCTGCGGCAGGTTTGCGCGGCGCCGTGGCGTCAGGAGGTGAAGAGCGCGGAGTACTCGGCGGTGTTGTTGCTCGAGTCGGCCTCGCCCGGCACGTCGCTGACGGTCACCTTGATCTTCACCGGGGTCCCGGCTGGCGGCGACTGGCGGAAGGGCACCTCGACGGTCTGCGTCTCCCCGGCGGGTGAGTTCGCCACCGTCGCGGAGGCCTTCAGCGGCTGCGCGCCGCCGGTGATCTCGATGTCGACCGGCACGTCGGTCTCGTCGTTCTCCCCCTGGTTGGAGAACGTCACGGTGAAGGTCAGGTTCGACGACGCCGGGATGCGGTTTGCCTCGTCCTGGGTGAGATCGGTGCCGTTGACCGACACCGACTCGAGCCCGTGTCCGTGCGAGCCGGGGGCGACCGGGCCGGCGGGCTTCTTGCCGCCGCTCGTCTGGGCGCCGAGACTCTCCGCCACGGTGGCTTCGTCGACCCAGGTGATGTTGGGCACGAACCGGCTCGAGACGACGGTCTGGCCGTTGACGTCGGCGTCGCTCAGCGTCTCCTGAATCAGCGGCTTGACGCGCTGCGAGTAGACGACGTCGGACCCGAGCAGGACGGACATCTCGCCGGCGATCTGGGCGACCGCCTGGTCGGCGCCGGTGTTCCCCAGCGCGGTGGGGATGCGCTCAGCCACCTTGGCGAGCGCGTCGGCGCGCAGTTCGAGCGTGAGCAGGAGGTTGGTCTGGGCCGCGGTCATGTCGCCGGGGACGTCGAGGTTGCGGGCGCGCTTGACGAGGCTGTCCTGGGTGGCGCGAAGCTGGTTGACCTGGGTCTGGAGGTCGATCGCCTGGTTGCCGCCGGCGGCGTTCTGGCCGCCGCCGCTCATCGCCTCGAAGAACGGCTTGCCGACCTGGCTGTCGGACTCCTGCACGATCGCCCCGACGTCGCGGTTGTAGGTGCGCAGGCTGTCCTGCTTCTGGCTGTTGAGGCAGCCGCGGACCCCGACCACGAGGACGATCAGGATCACGAGGACCGCCCCCGCGGCCACCGCGCGGCGGACCAGCAGCGTTTGCTGGTCGGTGGCGGCGCCGCCGCGAGGCGGCCGGGATGGCCGGCGCGGGCGGGGGGCCCGGCGCGGCTCGTCACCCTCGTCGAAGGACGACAATCTCTTCGCTCCTTGGGACGGTCGGGGAAGCCAAGTATGCCCATCGAGGGCTGGTGCTCGCTTCGTACCGTTCGCCGCGAACGGCAGGGAGCCTTCCTCGGGCACCGAAATTCGTGGTGTCCGTGCGGCCGATCGACACGCTTCCGTTGCCTGCCCGCGTCCCGCCCGGCCGTCCGCCGGGCCGGCCGCCCCGACCCCCGGGCGCGGACGGCGTGCGGGTGCTCGGCCGCTACGTGCTGCTGCGCCGCGTCGGCTCCGGCGGGTTCGGATCGGTGTGGCTGGCACACGACGAGGACCTGCAGCGCGACGTGGCGGTCAAGGTCGTCCCCCGCGGGCCGGGCGGCGGCGACGAGCGCGCCGCGCGCGAGGCACTCGCCGCCGCCCGTCTGAGCCATCCGGGCGTGGTCGCGCTCCACGAGGCCGGGCAGGACGAGGAGGCGTTCTACCTCGTCTCCGAATATGTCGACGGCGCCACGCTCGACGCCCTCGCGGCGCAGGGTGCGCTCTCCGATCGCGACGTGGCGGTCATCGGCGCCGCGCTCTGCGACGCCATCGGCCACGCTCACGCTCGCGGCGTCGTCCACCGCGACGTCAAGCCGCAGAACGTCCTCATCCCCGAGGCGCCGCAGAGCGACGCCGGCGTGGCCAAGCTGACTGACTTCGGCGTCGCCTCCCTCGCGGGCGACGCGTCGCTGACGCGGACCGGCGATGTGCTCGGGACGCTTGCCTACATGGCGCCCGAGCAGGCCGAAGGGCGCCCGGCGGGTCCGCCGGCGGACGTCTACGCCCTTGGTGTAGTGCTGTACGAGGCTTTCGCCGGCGAGCACCCCGTCCGCGGCCCAAGCCCGGCGGCGACGGCACGCCGGGTCGGACGACCGCTGCCGTCGCTGGCCCGCGCCCGTCCAGATCTGCCGCCGGACCTGTGCGCGGCTGTCGACCGGGCCGCGGCCGTCGACCTCGAGGACCGCGGGACGGCGGCGGACCTGCGCCGCGCGCTCGTGGCTGCGGCGCCGCGGTGCAGCGACATTCCGGGCGTGCCCGCGCCGCTGCCGCGCCTGGCGCCGATGGCGGGCCGGGCCGGGCGCCCAGCCTCTGCGGTCGCTGCCGGTGTCTTAGTGGGTGCGGCGCTGGCGGCGGGCGGCGCCGGGGGCGCCGAGATGCTCGTGGCGGCAGCAGCCGCTACGGCTGCGGTCGCGGTTGCGGCGCGGGCGGGATGGCTGGCCGTCGCGACCGGCCTCGTCGCCTGGCTGGCCGCCTCCGGCCAGGCCGGCACGGCGGTCGTCGTGGCTGCGGCTGCGATCCCGTGCCCGCTCCTGGCGTGGCGGGCTGGCCGCGTGTGGTCGGCGCCGGGGTGTGCACCGGTGCTCGGCCTGGCCGCGCTCGCGGGCGCGTTCCCCGCGCTGGCCGGGCAGGCCCGGGCCTGGTGGACCCGCGCGGCGCTCGGGGCGCTGGGCTTCTGGTGGCTCGCCCTTGCCGAGGCGGCCTTCGACCGCGGGCTGCTCCTCGGCCCGCCCGCCGGGGCGGCGGCGGTGCCACCCTGGACGTCCTCGCCCGCCCAGGCCGTCAGCGACGTGATTGCACCGGTGGTGACGAGCGGGCTGGCCGCCGGGGCGCTCGTCTGGGCCGGGTTCGCCGCACTGCTGCCGTGGGTCGTGCGCACGCGCGCGTGGCCGGTCGCCGTCGTCGGCGCCGTCGCGTGGGCGGCCGGGCTGGCGGCAAGCACGGACGCGGTCGGTCGCGCGCTCGGCGGGGCAATCGAGCATCCGGTCCCGGTCGGAGGAGCGTGGGGCGCTGCTGCCGGCGCCGTCGCCGCCGTGGGCCTCTGGGCCGCGCGCCTGACCGACCGTCCGCCCGATACCCCGTAGCATCGCCCCGAGCATGAGCGTGCTCAAGAACCTGGAGAACCGGATCGCGGGCCTCGTGGAGGGGACGTTCAGCCGGGCGTTTCGCTCCGAGGTGCGGCCGGTGGAGATCGCGCGCAAGCTCGCGCGGCACATGGAGGAGCACAAGACCGTCTCGGTCTCCCGGACGTACGTCCCGAACGAGTACGTCGTCTTCCTCTCGCCGACCGACCACGACCGCTTCGCCGAGTATGAGGACGCGCTGTCGAAGGAACTGTGCGCGCACCTGCTCGAGCACGCCCGCCGCGAGAAGCTGGCCCTGCTCGCGCGCCCGGTCGTCGAGTTCCGCACCGACGAGCGCCTGCGGCTCGGCGAGTTCGGCATCCAGGCCCGCCTGGTGCGGCCCGCGGAGGAGGCGGCGGCCCGGCCGAAGCAGGGCGAGGCGAGCCAGACGATGGTGTTCAGCGCCGAGCGGCTGCGCGAGCCGCTGCGCGAGGAGCCGCCGCCGCCGATCCGCACGCCGACCGCGGTCGTGGTGGTCGAGGGCCGGCGGATGGCACTCGGGCGCGACGGCGCCGTGCTCGGCCGCAGCCGCGACAGCGACATCGTCGTCAGCGACGCGAACGTCTCCCGCCGCCACGCCGAGATCCGCCCGTCCGGGGCGGGGTGGGTCATCTCGGACATGAACTCGACCAACGGGGTCACGGTGAACGGGCAGCGCCTGGCGGCGCCCCAGCCCCTGCACGACGGTGACCGCATCGTGCTCGGCACGGCCGCCCTGACCTTCGAGCTGGAGGGCTGATGGTCGAGCCTGCCTCCGCCGCGCTGAAGTTCGCGTTCCTGGCCGTGCTGTACCTCTTCCTGCTCTGGGTGGCTCGCAGCACGCTCAAGGACCTGCGCCGCGGCGCGCCGGCGCCGCCCGGGCCCGTCGTCGCGGACGAGCCGCCGCCCGCCGACGCGACCGGGCTGCACGCGGCCTCGGTGGGCCTCGGTGGGCCGGAGCGCACGACCGACCTCGACCCGATCCTGCGGGTCGAGCACGTCGCCGGCCTGCAGCGCGGAGCCGAGTACGACATCCTCGACGGCGTGGTGCTCGGCCGCGGCGCTCAGGCGGAGATCCGCATCGAGGATCCCTACGCGTCCTCCCAGCACGCCCGGATCTTGCGCCAGGGCGACCTGCTCGTGCTCGAGGACCTCCAGTCCACGAACGGCACCTACCTCAACGGCGAGATCGTCCGCGGCCCCCAGCCGCTGCACCCCGGGGACAAGATCCGGATCGGCGACAACGAGTTCTCCTACTGGCAATGATGGATCCCTGATGCTGCGGGTCGCCGAGCACTTCGAGAAGACCGACACCGGCCGCCAGCGCCGGGCGAACGAGGACGCCCTGTACGCTCGCGCACCGGTCTTCGTGGTCGCGGACGGCATGGGAGGCGCGCAGGCCGGCGAGGTCGCCTCGCGGCTTGCGGTGGAGGCGTTCGAGGGCGGACTTCCCGATGGCGGCTCCGCGGAGGAACGCCTCGCGGATGTCGCCCGGGCCGCGAATCAGCGCATCCACGGGCTCGCCGCGGAGGACGCCGCCCGGACCGGCATGGGC
The DNA here is from genome assembly GCA_964512905.1 of uncultured Solirubrobacteraceae bacterium. Classification (GTDB taxonomy): domain Bacteria; phylum Actinomycetota; class Thermoleophilia; order Solirubrobacterales; family Solirubrobacteraceae; genus CANJIV01. The sequence goes on along the minus strand of CAZEKK010000061.1, from coordinate 4,001 downwards.
ACGACGCTGACGGCCGCCGACGTGGGCGCCGACGGAGTGTCGTTCGCCCACGTCGGCGACAGCCGCGCCTACCGCCTGCGCGACGGCGCCCTGGATCAGCTCACGAACGACCACTCCCTGGTGGGAGAACTCGTCCGGCGCGGCAAGCTGACCGCCGAGGAGGCCGAGGAGCATCCGCAGAAGTCCGTGATCACGCGGGCGCTGGGGGTCGAGTCGCGGGTCGACGTCGACACGTTCACGGTGCCCGCCCGCGACGGCGACGTCTACCTGCTCTGCAGCGACGGCCTCACGTCGATGGTCGGCGAGGCCCGGCTCGCCGAGATCCTGCGGACGGCGCCCGATCTCGCCGCCGCCGGCCAGGCGCTCGTCGACGAGGCCAACGCCGAGGGCGGGCGCGACAACATCACGGTGATCCTCTTCCGGCTCGAGGAGATCGCGGGCACCGCGCCTGCGGATGCCGCGTTGGACCGCCCGACCACCGTCGGCGCCGCGGCGCCGACGGCAGCCGACGTGCGGGCGGCCTTGCGCCGCCAAGAGGACGCCGCCGCGGAGGAGCCGCCGGAGGTCGTCCCGCGAGCGCCCCGCGCCCCGCGTCCCGAGGCGCCGGCGCCGAAGCAGCGCCGGCTGCGCCGCGCCCTGCCGGTCGTCGTGACCGTGGCGGTGCTCGGCATGGCGCTGTCGGCGGCATGGCTGGCGAGCCGGGCGGTCTACTTCGTCGGCACCGACGCCCAAGGATTCGTGACCGTCTACCGCGGCCTCCCGTACGACGGGCCCTTCGGCCTGGAGCTCTACGAGCGCTACTACGAGTCCGCTGTGCCCGCCGCCGACCTGCCGGCGGCGCGCCGCGACAAGCTGCTGGACCATCAGCTCCGCAGCCGCTCGGACGCGGCCGATCTCGTCCGCCGGATCGAGCGCGGCCAGCTCGACGGGTGATCCGCGCGTGAGCGCCCGCAACCGCGAGCTGCTCGGCCTGATCCCGGCGTCGCTGCTCGTGACCGCCGGCTTCGCCGCGGTCTTCGTGCAGCGCTCGGATCAGCTCTCCGATCTGTCGCTGAGCTACGGCGCGATCTTCCTCGGCCTCTGCCTGGCGGCGCACGTCTTCCTGCGCATCGCGCTGCCGCAGGCCGATCCGTACCTGTTCCCCCTGTTCGCCGTGCTGGCGAGCTTCGGCCTGGTGATGATCTACCGGATCGACGAGACGCTTGCGCGCGAGCAGGCGCAGTGGTTCGTCGTCGGCCTGATCTGCTTCGCCGCGACGATCATCTTCCTGCGCGACTACCGCAAGCTCGAGCGCTACCGCTACCTGATCGCGATCGCGTCGATCCTCCTGCTGCTGGCCCCGCGGCTGCCCGGCATCGGCGGCCAGGTCAACGGCGCCTACCTCGCCATCGACATCGGCCCGCTGGCCTTCCAGCCGGCGGAGTTCGCGAAGATCGGGATCGTCGTCTTCCTCGCGTCGTACCTGCGCGACACGCGCCAGGTGCTCGTGCAGGGATCGCGGCGGTTCCTCGGCGTGACCATCCCGCCGCTCAAGCAGTTCGGGCCGCTGCTGGTCGTGTGGGGGATGGCGATGCTGATGCTGATCGTCATCCGCGACCTCGGCTCGTCGCTGATGTTCTTCGGGGCGTTCCTGGCGCTCCTGTACGTCGCCACCAACCGGGCCTCGTTCGCGGTCGTCGGCCTGGGGATGTTCGCGCTGGGAGCGTGGTTCTTCTCTTCGAACCTCGCCTACGTGCAGGACCGCATCGACATCTGGCGCGATCCGTTTGCGCAGGGTGTGATCGACGACGAGGGCTACCAGATCGCCCAGAGCCTGTTCGCGCAGGCCGACGGCGGCGTGCTGGGCGTCGGCTTCGGCCAGTCGCTGCTGGCGCTTCCGGGCGGCGGGACGATCATCCCGGCGCCGGACACCGACCTGATCTACGCGGTGATCGTCAACGAGCTCGGGCTCGTCGGCGCCTGCGCGGTGCTGCTCGTCTATCTCCTGATCGCCGAGCGCGGGTTCCGGATCGCCACCCTCGCCAAGGACTCCTTCTCGACGCTGCTGGCGGCAGGATTGACAGCGGTCTTCGCCCTGCAGGTGTTCGTGATCGTCGGCGGCGTCACCAAGGTGATTCCGCTGACCGGCGTGACCCTGCCCTTCATCTCCTACGGGGGCTCGTCGATCGTGGCGAACTTCGTCCTGCTGGCCCTGCTGCTGCTCGTCTCCGATCGCGCCCGCCGCGAGGCGGTGAGCCCGTGACCAAGCCGATCGTGCGCCTCTACGCGCTCGTCCTCGTCCTGATCGGGATCCTCGTGTTCGCGACGTCCTGGTGGACGGTGTTCGGCGCCGAGAGCCTGCGCGACAATCCGAACAACCGCCGGGAGCTGCTCGAGTCCGCGAAGATCAAGCGCGGGGTCATCCGCGCCGCCGACGGGCGCGTGCTCGCCCGCAGCGTCAAGGCGCCGGGCGACACCTACCGGCGCACGTACCCGACCGGCGGCCTGTTCGCGCATGCGATCGGCTACAGCTACACGAACATCGGCCGCTGCTGCCTGGAGCAGTTCCGCAACGACGCCCTCACCGGGCAGCGCCCGGAGCTGACCTCGCTGCTGGACCAGCTCACCGGCAAGCGCCGCGACGGCGACGACGTCACGACGGCCCTGGACCCGCGGGCCCAGCAGGTCGCGATCGACGCCCTCGGGGGCCAGAAGGGGGCGATCGTCGCCTACGAGCCCGACACCGGCAAGGTGCGCGTCATGGTCAGCGTGCCGGGCTTCGATCCCAACCTCGTCTCCGACCCGGACGAGTTCCGGCGGCTGAACCGCGACGACGAGAACGCGCCGCTGTTCAACCGGGTGACCCAGTCGGGCTATCCGCCGGGGTCGACGATGAAGGTCGTCACGGCGCTGGCAGCGATCGACTCCGGGAAGTTCTCGCCCGAGTCGGTGCTGAGCGGCAAGAACGGCATCGAGATCAGCGGCGTGCCGCTCAACAACTTCGGCGGCCAGGACTTCGGCGACGTCGACCTGACCACGGCGCTGACCAACTCCATCAACACCGTGTGGGCGCAGGTCGGCGAGCAGCTCGGCAAGGCGACGATGGCGAAGTACATGACCCGCTTGGGCTTCTACGCCAAGCCGCCGCTCGACTACCCGTCGGGCCAGAAGCGGGCCAGCGGCGAGTACGGGGAGAACGGCCGCCTGCTCAACCCCCTCTCCCCGCGGATCGACGTCGGGCGCATGGCGATCGGGCAGGACAAGCTCGCGGTCACGCCGCTGCAGATGGCGATGGTGGCCGCGACCGTCGCGAACGGCGGCGTGCTCGTGCGACCGCACATGACGACCAAGATCGTCGATCCCGACGGGCGGGTCGTCGACGACGTCCCGACCGATGAGCTCGAGCGCGTCGTCAGCACGAGCACCGCCGAGAAGGTCTCAGAGATGATGCGCAACGTCGTGCGCGAGGGCTCCGGCACGGCCGCCGCCCTGGCCGGCATCGAGGTGGCCGGCAAGACCGGCACGGCCGAGATCAACATCCCGCAGGACATCACCCAGCCCTGGTTCATCGGCTTCGCGCCCGCCAGCGATCCCAAGATCGCGATCGCGGTGACGGTGGAGCGCACCCAGGGCGGCACGGGCGGTACCGTTGCCGCCCCCATCGCCCGCCAGGTCATGGAGGCCCTGCTGTGAACATCCGCGAGCTGACCGCCGACACCGTGGTGGACGGGCGCTACCGGGTGCTGTCGCGAATCGGGTCGGGCGGCATGGCCGACGTCTACTGCGCGCAGGACGCCCAGCTCGGCCGCAAGGTGGCGCTGAAGCTGCTGTACCGCCGCTTCGCCGAGGACCCCGAGTTCGTGGAGCGCTTCCGGCGCGAGGCCTCCAGCGCCGCCGGCCTGCAGCACCCCAACGTCGTGGGCATCTACGACCGCGGCGAATGGGACGGGACCTACTACATCGCCATGGAGTACCTCGAGGGCCGCTCGCTCAAGCAGCTCCTCGTCGAGGAGGGGCCGGGC
>CAZEKK010000060.1:7933-11833 GCA_964512905.1 uncultured Solirubrobacteraceae bacterium | reverse complement strand
GCCGTGGTGCTCGCGCACGTGGGTGGCGACCGCGTGCGGGGTTTCGGGATCGGTCACGTCCGCGGCCACCCAGGTTGCCGGGGCGGGAAGGGACGCGGCGAGCGCGCGCAGGCGCTCCTCGCGGCGGGCGACGAGGACGAGGCGGGCGCCGGGCTCGTGGGCCAGACGCCGCGCCGCCGCCTCTCCGATGCCGCTGGAGGCGCCGGTGACGACGGCGACGAGCGGGCGCGTGGGGGCAGACGCGGCCATCGCCGGTCTACGGCGCCGCCAGCCCGCCGCCGGTCGTTCCCGGCGTCGGAGGCAGCAGGGTGCGGGGGACCGACGCGGCGTCGGCGCCGCCACGCCAGAAGCTCGTGCGGCCGTAGGAGCCGGCCACGGTGACGCCGATGTGGATGTGGTCGAGGTGGGCGGCGGTCGGGTTGCCGCGCCCGCTGCCGCCGCCGCAGATCGAGTAGGGCGTGAAGTCCCTCGACGCGCGGCTGGCCGAGGTCGACCAGTAGCTGCAGTCCCAGATCAGCTCCTGGATGCCCATCCGCCGCGCGAGCGCGCGCGGCGTGCCGCGCCGGTCGGGCGCGAGCAGCAGCTTGATCAGCCGCGTGCCCTCGCGGCGCTGGGACGGAATCCGGGCGTCCAGGCCCCAGTCGATCGCCCGCCACTCCGAGTGCAGCCCGCCGTCGCAGCGGTAGACGCCATAGCTCGAGACCCGGAAGTTGCGCTTCAGCCACGCCACGAGCCGCCGGGTCCCCGGGCGCGGCGTGCGATCGCAGCCGCGGGCGTCGTCGTAGGGCTGGCCGTCGACGGGCTGCCCGGCGAGGATGTCCGCGGGGTTGCCCGGGACGGCCGCAAGCGTGCCGGTGCGGAAGCGGGCGTCGGCGGGCGCGGCGGCGAGCGCTCCGGCCAGCAGCGCCGCGGCGAGCAGCACGACCGGCCGGACGCCTCGGCTGGAGGCGGACGGCATCGGGGCAGGGTAGCGGCCCGGCAGGGCGAGCGCCCCGGGCCGCCTATGACTGCACGGTCGAGCGCGGCGGGGCGCCGGTGAGGTGCGCCGCGAAGAAGCCGGCGGCCAGGTCGCTCACGGCGTCCAGCGCTCCGGGCTCCTCGAAGAGATGCCCGGCGCCGGGCACGATCTCGATGCTCGCCGGCCCGCGGAGATGCGTCGCCGCCTCGCGGTTCAGGGCCAGGACCTCGAGATCGCGCCCGCCGACGATCAGCAGCGTCGGCGCGGTCACGTCGGCGAGGCGGTCGCCTGCGAGGTCGGGACGCCCGCCGCGCGAGACGACGGCCCGGACGTCGCTGCCGAGGCTGGCCGCGGCGACGAGCGCCGCCGCGGCGCCGGTCGACGCCCCGAAGTACCCCAGCGGCAGCCGGCGCAAGAGCGGCTCGACCCGCGTCCAGCGGCTCACCGACTCCAGGCGCTCGGCGAGCAGGGGGATGTCGAAGACCCGCGAACGGTCGGCCGCCTCGGGCTCGGTGAGCAGGTCGAAGAGCAGCGTGGCGAATCCGGCCCGGTTCAATCTGGCCGCGACCGCCTGGTTGCGGGGACTGTGCCGGCTGCTCCCGCTCCCGTGGGCGAACAGCACCAGCCCGTGGGCGTGATCGGGCAGGGTCAGATCACCGGCGATCGCCTCGCCGTCGATCGCAAACGACAGCTCGGTGTGGCGGCCGGGCGGCAATCCGGATCCAGCTTCGGAGAGCAGCTCCACCACGACCTCGTCTGGCACCTGCGAGAAGTCGTCGTACCAGCGCCCCACGCCGCCGAGGTCGGTGGGCGTGTGCAGGCAGACGACGTCGTCGGCCTCGTCGCGCAGCATCGCCAGCGACGGCGGCGCGCCGACCGGGACCGCGAGCACCACCCGCGCGGCGCCGCGCTTGCGGACCGCCCGCACCGCGGCGAGGTCGGTCAGGCCGGTCGCGACGCCGTCGTCGACCACGACGACCGTGCGACCGTCGAGCGGGATCGGCGGCCGGCCATCGCGGTAGGCGGCGACGCGCCGGCGCAGCTCGGCGGACTCGCGGGCGACCGCCTCGTCGAGGGCCGCCCCGGCGAGGCCGACCGAGCTAGCGCTGCGGGGGTCCAGCACGCCAACGTCGTTCTCGGCAACGGCGCCGACGCCGAACTCCGGATTGCCGGGCGCGCCCAGCTTGCGGACGGCCAGGACGTCGAGCGGCGCCTCGAGGGCCGCGGCCACCTCGAAGGCGACGGGCACGCCGCCGCGCGGGAGCGCCACGATCACGGGGTCGTCGAGCGCCATGCCCGCCAGTTCGTCGGCGAGCCGCCGGCCTGCCTCACGCCGGTCGCGGAACACCATGCCTGCCTCCTTCCAGCAGCGGAGTGATCATGTCGACCGGGACCGGGAAGATGACCGTGGAGTTGTTCTCGGTTCCGACCTCGAGCAGCGTCTGGAGGTAGCGAAGCTGTATCGACGACGGGTGCCGCGACATGATCTCGGCGGCGTCCGCCAGCTTCGTCGCGGCCTGGTACTCGCCCTCGGCGTTGATCACCTTCGCCCGGCGCTCGCGCTCGGCCTCGGCCTGGCGCGCCATCGCCCGCTGCATCTGCTGCGGGATATCGACGTCCTTGATCTCGACGATCAGGACCTTCACGCCCCAGGGCTCGGTCTGCTCGTCGATGATCTGCTGCAGCGAGGCGTTGAGCTGCTCGCGCTCGGCGAGCAGGTGGTCGAGCTCGGCCTTCCCGAGCACCGAACGCAGCGTCGTCTGGGCGATCTCAGAGGTCGCCGGCAGGAAGTGCTCGATCTCCGTGACGGCCCGGACGGGATCGACGATCCGGAAGTAGCAGACCGCCGCCACCCGCACGGGCACGTTGTCACGGGTGATGACCTCCTGCGGCGTGATCGCAAGGGTGACCACGCGCAGGTCGGTGTTGACCATGCGCTCGGCCAGGGGGATCAGGAGGAAGAGGCCGGGGCCCCGGATGCCGCGCAGGCGCCCGAGGCGGAACACGACGGCGCGCTCGTACTCGCGCAGGATCCGCACGGACAAGGCGAGGAGCACGAGGAGGACGACCAGCACGATGCCCGCAATGAGCATGTGACGAGGCTACGCGCGTGATCGCCGTGCGCCATCCGCGCTGCGCGGCAGACCTGCTCCGTAGTCGTCCGGCCGCTTGCCGCGCCACAGGACGGGGATCCGCGCGTCCGCTGCGGGGTGTTCCGGAACGGCTGCCGCGACGGTTGCCGTTTGACAGGGCCGCATCGCGTGGTCCACGATGCGGGGGTGCGTCCGGCACGGATCGCCCTGTTCAGCCTCGCCGCGCTGCTCCTCCTGCCCGCCTCCGCGGGCGCGTCGATCTGGGGCAGCAGCCTGCGCAACGCGCCGAATCTGCCGATCGGCTGCAGCCAGGCGCCGATTCGCGACTCGATCACCGGCGCGCCGGTGCTCGCGCCCACCGGCCAGCGCACGTGCACCTACCGCAGCGGCGGCATCCTCAACGGCCCGATCACCGCGGGCACGTCCTACGTTCCGGGCAACGGACGGGTCGTCGCCTTCAGCGTGCGCTCGGGCCGCAACCCTGCCCCGCTGCGCCTGACGATCATGCAGGGCTCGCCGGGGCTCTGCTGCACCGGCGAGAAGTTCTCCCAGGTGGTGCGACCGCGGCCGAACCGAATCTCCACCTTCCGGACCAACCTGCGCGTCACCCGCAGCGTCAGCCGCGATCCGATCAAGGGCATCCAGAACGTGCAGGACGTCGTCGCGATCACCGCCGTGGGCCCCGGCACCTTGCCGCTTCGCTCCACCCCGGGGGCGGGCGGCTTCTCGAGCGGCCTGCCCATAGTCCAGCACTGGCATCCGCGCATCACGATCGGCCAGCCCCGCAACGAGGATGCCTACACCATGACCGGCGTGGAGCTGCTGCTGCGCTGGGAGTGGCGCCGCTAG
>CAZEKK010000060.1:3209-7833 GCA_964512905.1 uncultured Solirubrobacteraceae bacterium | reverse complement strand
ATCGACGAGCCCGAACTGCGCCGCCGCCTCGCGCTCGACGGGGACGCGTTCGTCGCGTTCATGACGGAGATCATCGCCTCGGTCGGCCCGCGCCCGTTCGACGACGCCGCCTTCGCGGTCGCTGTCGGCTATCCGTGGTCGCGCCCGACCGCGTCGTTCCGACTCGACGGTGAGCGGGTGGTGCCGCTGGCTGCGCCGCCGGGTCTCGTGCGAGCGGGCCGGCACCCGCTCCTGGCCATCGGATCCAACGGTGCGCCGGCGACGCTCATCCGGAAGTTCGCGCATCTGCCCGCCGCCGAGCAGGGCATCGACGTCGAGGTTGGCGACCTGCACGACTTCGACGTCGCGGCGGTTGCGGTGCCCACGGCGTACGGGTCGTTCGCGGCCACCCTCGTTCCCAGCACCGGCGTCGCGCTGCGTGCCGCGCTGCTGTGGGTCACGCCGGCCCAGCTCACCGCGTTGGCGTGGACGGAGGTCAGCTACCGCCTCGGGCGCCTCGACGGCATCCGCTTCGTGCCGGACGGGCCGGACGCCGAACCGGTCGGCGCCGCCCTGGCCTTCGTCTCGCGGTGGGGCGCCCACTGCCGCGACGGCGCGCCCGCGGCGCTGGCGGCGCTCCCCGCGACCGGGCGCACCGTGCGCGCCTACACGCAGGAGGACCTGCTGGCCCGCCTTGCCCGGGAGGCCCTTGGCCCCGGCGCGACGGCGCGCGACGTGGTCGCCGCGATCTTCGCCGATGCCGCTGTCCTCGTCGAGGTGCTGCGTCCGGCGCTGGCGCCCGCGGCGCGTTCGTTCGCATCCGAGCGCTGGACGCCCTACCCGGGCTGAACGGCGCCTCGCCGGATCAGCGCGGCGGGTTCGGGATCATGCCGGCGGGAGCGAGACCGGCGATCCAGGCATCGAGGTCCCGCGGCGGCCGCTCCGCCCGCTGGGCGCGCTCCTTGCGCACGACCGCGTCGCGGACGACGTGCGCGCCGAGATAGCGGAACGGCTCGGGCGGGAGGGCTCCGGCACGCGGATTGTCGACGAGGCCGCAGCCGCTCCAGCCGTCGGCGGCGTCGAGGGCGAGCGACGCGAGCACCTTGCCCCCGAGCCGGCTGGGGCCGACGCCGTTGCCGCTCCAGCCCACGCCGTAGAGGAGGTGGCGGCGGCCGCCGAGGCGGCCGAGCAGCGGGATGCCGCTCGGCGAGCGGTCGATCGGCCCGCTCCAGTGGTCGGGGACGGGCACGTCGGCCAGCATCGGATAGATCGCGCGGAAGTCGCGCTCCACGTCGGCGGCGCGGGCGTCGTGGCGGTCGAAGCTGGCGGGGATGCGGCCGGCGAGCGCGATGCCCCAGCCGCCCTTGCCGAAGACGATTCGCCCGTCGGCGGTCGTCCGGTAGTAGTGGACCATCTGCTGGGAGTCCGAGATCGCCTCGCCTCCGGTCCAGCCGATCTCCGCGAGGCGGCCGGGGATCGGCGGCGTGGCCACGACGTCGGACGAGATCGCCACCAGGCGGCGCCAGAACTCGCGCAGGCTGGCCGCCCACGCGTTCGTCGCAATCACCACGCGGTCCGCGGTGACCGCGCCTTGGGCGGTGCGCAGCACGGCCGGGGCGCGGCGGTCAAAGCCGGTCACGGCGCTGTGCTCGTGGATGCGGACCCCGAGTTCGAGGGCGACCCGGCGCAGGCCGCGGGCGAGCCGGGCGGGCTGGACCGTCGCCCCGTGGGGCTCGAACACGCCGGCGAGGTGGCGGTCGGACCCGGATCGGGCGGCCAGGGCGGGCGGGTCGACGGCGGCGAAGGCATCGCCGGCGCCGAGAGAGCGGGCCAGGTCCACGGTCGGCGCCCAGGCGTCCACGGTCGCCCTCGTCGTCGCCGTCCACAGGTGGCCGCCGGGCGTGAAGTCCGCCGCGATCCCGTGGGCGGTGCAGAACGCCTCGATCTCCGCGATCGCGTCGTCGGCGGCGTGGCAGAGCCGCACGGCCTCGTCGGCGCCGCACAGGGAAACGAGAGTCCCGAGCTTCGGCCACCAGCCGAGCACGAACCCGCCGTTGCGGCCGGAGGCGCCGCCGCCGCACACGTCGCGCTCGAGCAGGACGACGTCGCACCCCGGATCGGCCTCCTTGATGAGGATCGCCGTCCACAGCCCCACGTAGCCGCCGCCGACGATGGCGACATCGGCGCGCGCGCTGCCCTGCAGGGCGGGCGCATCCGGGGCGTCGCCGAGGGCGTCGCGGAGCCAGAGGGAGCGGTGGGGCGGAGTCACGGCGACGCTGCGGCGTTGGCGCGCCTCAGCCGCGGGTCTGCTCGCGCAGGAAGGGGACGACCTCGGCGGCCGTCGCCTCGGGATCGTCGAGGAAGACCCAGTGGCCGGCCTCGGGCAGGATCACGACGCGGCAGCCCGGCAGCAGGTTCTCCGGAATGCGCTCGGCGAAGTCGGGCGTGATGTACGGGTCCGCTGCGCCCCAGACCGCCAGCGCGGGCAGGCCGAGTGCCTGGACCGCGGCGAAGTCCAGGCCGGGTGCGGCCGGGTCGGTCGCCCGGTACAGGCGCAGGACCGCCCGCTTGGTGCCGCGGTCGTAGAACCGCGCCATCCGGTCGGCGTCGGCCTTGGGGAGGCCGGGGTTGTCGCGGCGCATGCCGGCCGACATCACCTTCGGCCGGGCGAGGGCCTGCAGCAGTTCGCCGAGACCGCGGGTGCGCCACATCCGGGCGGTGCGATGCCAGGCGTACCCCGGCAGCGGCCCGCTGTTCATCACCACCGCGCTGGCGGCACGGTCCGGATGGGCAACCGCCCAGGCGAGGCCGAAGCCGCCGCCGAAGTCGTGCAGCACGAGGTGGGCTCGCTCAACGCCCAGACCGTCGAGCGCCGGCCCGAGCCAGGCGGCGTAGCCCGGCACCGAGCAGTCGAAGTCGGGCACGCGGTCGGCCTCGCCGTAGTTCGGCAGGTCGATCGCCACGCTGCGGGCGAACTCCCCCGTGCGGCCCATCAGGTCCAGCCAGTCCTCCGAGGTGCCCGGGTTGCCGTGGACGTAGACGACGGCCTCGCCGGCGTCCGCTGCGCCCGCCTCCCGTACGACCGTGCCTACCCCGCCGAGCGACCGGCGCTGCACCCGGATCGGGGTGCTCACCGGATGACGATCTGCTCGAGCCAGTCGAGCACGACTGCGTTGCGGACCTGCGGGGCCATCGGCTCGCAATGGTATTGCGCGCCCTGGGCGACCGTGAACTTCACGTAGCCCTTGCGCGGGTTGCGCAGCAGCCGGTACAGGGCGCGGGGCTGGCCGGGGAAGAACTGCTCGATCTCGTTGTCGGTGACGAGGCCCGGCATCCGGATGCGGCCCGCGACGTCGCGCACGGTGAACTGCAGGAGCGCCTTGAGCTGGTCGTAGAACGTGGCGCCGGGATAGATCTCCAGGCGCTTGGCGATGCTGAAGCGGGTCTTTGCGTCGGCCCCCCGGAGGTAGTCGGCCCACTCGGCGTTCAGCTGGGCCTTCTTGCCCTCGCGAAGCTGCTGGAAGAAGAACGCCGGCAGGTTCTCCTTCCACGTCGTCGCCGCATCGACCACGCCCGGGTCGACGGCGAACGCCGCGAGGCGGCGCTCGAAGGCCGCGGCTCGCGGGACGAGCTCTCCGCCGAAGCTCCAGCCCCAGATCGCGATGCGGTCGGGGTCGACGTCGCGGCGGCGCCGCAGGTACGACACGACGGGGGAGACCGCGCGCTCCCACTGGGGCACGAAGGTCTGGTTGCGTTCGAAGAGCATCCCGCCCTGGCCGGGGCCGTCGAAGATCAGGACGTTCCAGCCGCGCTGCAGCGCTTCGGCGCCGCCGAAGTTCCACAGGTCGATCATCTGCGCGTCGGACCCGTTGTTCATGATCAGCGTCGGTCGGGCCTCGGCGCGGGCGTTCGGACGCAGGAACCACGCCGGCATCGGTCCGCGGGGCCCGTTCCACGGGATCCCGAGCACCTGCATCCGCGGCTGCATCAACCGGCCGGCTCGCTCCCAGCGGTCGCGCATCGCCCGGTAGACCTCGCGCTCGTGCGCCCGCGTCGGACGGCTCGTGGCCAGGACGAAGAAGAGCGCCTGGCAGTAGTAGTTCGCGGCGCGCAGCCAGGCGCCGCGTGCCGTGACCCAGGACTGGCGCTTCTCGGCCTCGCGGGCGATGGCGGTGGCCTGCCGGGCGGCGGCGACGAAGGCGGCGTAGAAGGCGGCGTAGCTCTCGCCGGCGTCGTTGATCTTCTTCACCGCCGTGGCCACCTCGCCCCACTCGGCCGACTGGTACGGCGCGCCGGCGAAGGCGAACAGGCACTGGAAGGTGAGCATCGGATCCTCGAACAGCGGGACCGGCGACGGCGGGATCGGGGCGGTCGGCCCGGGATGGGCGGCGCGAGCGACGGCAGGGAGGCCCGCCAGCAGGCCGCTGGCGGCGGCCGCAGCGCCGGTCGCGGCCGCGCCGCCGATGAGCGCGCGGCGGCTGAAGCCGTGCGGGCCGGCGTGGACGGCGAGGGGGTCGGCGGCGACGCCCGCGGAGGCGGCGTCGGCGGGCCGGCGGACGTCAGCAGTGTCGGGCATCGGCATCTCCGTTCGAGGGACAGGGCCTGCTCCCTGCTATGTCGGCCGGCGCGGGCCGAAACTCGACCC
>CAZEKK010000060.1:0-3109 GCA_964512905.1 uncultured Solirubrobacteraceae bacterium | reverse complement strand
TCCAGGCCGTGGCGATCCTGGCGCTCGCGGGCTTCGGCGCGACCCTGCCGGTCGAGGCGACCTACCTGACCGGGGCGCCGGGCGCCGGAGATCGCGGCGGGCCGGTCGTGCTGTTCGACCTGCCGATCGGCGCGGCGGTGGCGGCCTTCCTGCTCATGGCCGCGGTCGACCACCTCGCCATGGCGAGCGGGCGCGTGCGCCCGTGGTACGACGCGAACGTCCGTCGCGGCGTCAATCCGGCGCGGTGGTGGGAGTACTCGGTGAGCGCGTCGCTCATGGTCGTGCTCATCGCCATGCTGACCGGCATCAACGAGATCTCGGCGCTGATCGCCCTCTTCGGCGTCAACGCGGCGATGATCCTGTTCGGACTGGTGATGGAGCGCGCGAACGTCGGCCGCGACACGGTCGACTGGCGCCCCTTCGTCTACGGCTGCATCGCCGGCGCCGTGCCCTGGATCGCGATCGCCGCGCAGATCGTGATCGCCGCCGCGGAGGGCAGCGCGCCGCCCGGTTTCGTCGTGGCGATCTTCGTGACGCTGTTCCTGCTCTTCAACAGCTTCGCCGTGAACATGTGGCTGCAGTACCGCGGGCGCGGTCGCTGGGCAGACCCGCTCCATGCCGAGCGGGTCTACCTGTGGCTGTCGCTGGCGGCGAAGAGCGCGCTCGCCTGGCAGGTGTACGCGGGCGCGATCGCCGGGGCGTAGGGGCGGCGCGACCGTCACAGCGTCGGCCGCGGCGCGGCGGCCGCGTCGGCTGCGCCGCCGTCAGTCGGCGTGGGGCAGCAGTTCGAACCCGATGAAGTCCGCGCGCGGGAACGCCGCCGCCGAGAAGGCCCGTTCGCTCGCCTCGGAGATCATCGTCCCGACCGCCTTCTCGTCGTCGACCTCGTCGACGTAGAACGTGGTCTGGTCGTCGATGCGCCACGTCTGGCCGGGGTGGATCTCCATGGCGTCAGGGTAGCCCGGCGGTCGCCGGAGCGCCCCGCGAGCACGACGTGCACGTTGACGACGGTATGCGTCGCGAACGTGCAGTTCGCGAGGAACGGCATGGGAAGCGTTGACGTCAGCCGGCGACGACCTGGGTCCCGGCGGTTCCCGCGACGAGGCCGTCGATGGCCGCGAGGGCGCCGATGGCGCCCCGACCGCCGGTGCGCTGCACGAAGCGGCAGATCGCCTGCACCTTCGGGCCCATCGACCCGGCGGGGTAGTCGCCGGCCCGCAGGTCGGACGGGGCGACCCGGCCCAGCGGACGCTCCGACGGGCCGCCGTAGTCCGCGTAGACCGCGTCGACGTCGGTGGCGAGGACGAGCACGTCGGCGCCGAGGTCGGCCGCCAGCAGCGCCGAGGTGAGGTCCTTGTCGACGACGGCCTCGACGCCGGCGTGGGTGCCGTCGGCCTGCCGGACGACCGGCACGCCCCCGCCGCCGGCGCAGACCACGAGGAAGCCCGCGGCGACGAGGGAGCGGATGGCGTCGATCTGCACGATCGCCACCGGCTCGGGGGAGGGGACGACCCGCCGCCACGCGTCGCCGTCGAGCTTGACGGTCCAGCCCTGCGCGGCGGCGAGGTCGCGCGCCTGCGCCTCGCCGTAGACGGGGCCGATGAACTTCGTCGGATCGGCGAAGGCCGGGTCGGCGGCGTCGACCTCGGTGCGGGTGACCACGGCCACCGTGTGCTGGTGGTCGATCGCATTGTCGAGCTCGAGTTCGACCACGTAGCCGATCTGCCCCTCGGTCTCGGCGCCGAGCACGTCGAGCGGGTAGGGGGCGACGCCCGCGTAGGCGTCGCCCATCAGCGCGAGCAGGCCGACCTGCGGGCCGTTGCCGTGGGTCACCACCAGGCGCGCGTCGCGCGCGACCGGTGCGAGCAGCGCCGCCGCCTCGCGCGCGGCCCGGTGCTGTGCGGCCGCCTCGGGCGCCTCGCCGCGGTGCAGCAGGGCGTTCCCGCCGAGCGCGACGACGACGAGCGGCCGTCCGGCGGTCACGCCCGGGGCGCCGGCGGGGTGATGCCGTGGGGCTGCACCGATGGCGGCGAAGCGTAGAAGGCGACGGGCTGACCCTTGGGGCTCATGGTGCGGCGAGACTACCCGCCCTCACAGCTTTCTCACACTCCCGTGTCAGGCTGCTGCGTCATGACCGCCGCGCCCGGACTCCCGCCCGGCCCGCCGCTGCCGGCCGGCGTCCAGGGCCTGCTCATGCTGGGGCCCGCGATGACGTTCATGCAGGAGTGCCGGCGGCGCTACGGCGACGCCTTCACGCTGCGCCTGCCGCTCAGCCCGCCGTCGGTGGTCGTCAGCGACCCGGCCCTGATGCGCGAGATCTTCACCGCCCCCGCTGGCGTCCTGAAGGCCGGGGAGTCCAACGCCTTCCTGGGCCCGCTCGTCGGCGACCGCTCGGTGCTGCTGCTCGACGGCGCCGAGCACCTGCGCGAGCGCCGCCTGCTCCTGCCGCCGTTCCACGGCGCGCGCATCGCGCGCTACGAGGAGATCGTGCGCGAGGCGACCGCCCGCGCCGTCGGCGCGTGGCCGACGGATCGGGCGTTCTCCCTGCTGCCGTCGATGCAGGCGCTCACGCTCGAGGTCATCCTGCGCGCGGTCCTCGGGATCGAGGACGCCGGCCGGCGCGAGCGGTTCACCGCGCTGACGCGGGCCGTGCTCGCCCCGCTGTGGACCAACCCGGCCGTGCTCTTCGCGATGTTCGCGCTCGGGCGCCGGCCGCGCGGCGCCGCCGCCCGCCGGCAGGCGCAGTTCGCCGCGCGGATCGCCGACCTCGACGAGGCCCTGTACGCGGAGATCGCGCGCCGCCGCGCCGCCGGCGGACTGGACGAGGCGCAGGACGTTCTCGCCATGCTCCTCGCCGCCAGCGACGAGGACGGCCGGCCGATGACCGACCGCGAAGTCCGCGACGAGACCGTCACGCTCCTGCTCGCCGGGCACGAGACGACGGCGACCGCGCTGGCCTGGGCGTTCGAGCGCCTCCTGCGCGCGGCCGGCGCCCAGCGCGCGCTGCGCGCCGACCTCGACGCCGGCGGCGACCGCTGGCTCGACGCCACGATCCGCGAGACGCTGCGGCTGCGGCCGATCATCCCGGCCGTCGGCCGGATCGTCGCTC
>CAZEKK010000059.1:8349-11856 GCA_964512905.1 uncultured Solirubrobacteraceae bacterium | reverse complement strand
GTGACGCATCCGCGGTTTCTGCGGCCGAGGTTCAGTGGCTCTGCCCGATGCCCGTCGTGCCGGCCGGCGTCAGAATCAAGACACCCGACGGATTGGCGGATCAGCATGAGTCGTTTCACCAGACACGCCGTGGCCGTGTGCGCCGCGGCCGGCATGGCCTGCACGGTCGCGTCGCCGGCGCTCGGCAGCGACGCACGGCTGGCCGCGACGGTGAAGTGCCGGCAGCCGGCGCCCCTGGTCGTGCTGCAGGTGAGCGGGATCACCTGCAAGGTGGGACGCAAGATCGGCGTCAAGGAGCGCGTCTACGTGCGCACGCACCTGGACCGGAAGGACCCCTTCCTCCACAGCGTGTTCGGCTACCGCTGCAACGGAACCTTCATCGGGATCGACATGGTCCGCGTGACCTGCACGAAGACCGTGACGGTCAATCGCAAGCGCGTCGTCCGGCGGGCGGTCTTCCACTTCTGGACCGACTGAGCGCCCGCGACGCGCCCCGGTGCCTGCGGCGGGCCCTGCTCGCACCGCGGGTTGTCCGGTCGTCTGTTCGGGTTTCCTGCAGCGCGGTCGCGGATGATCTGCGCTGTCGGGCGCAGCGCCGGCGTGGGATGCTCGCTGCGTGCGCGTCCTGATCCTCATCGCCGTGCTTGCCCTGGCGTCGCTGGTCCCCGCAGACGCCGGCGCCACGACGACGTTCGGCACGAATCTGAGCCGCGTCCCCGATGACACCGTGGCCGACTGCACGACGCTGCCGCCGTACGGCGTCCCGACCTACGTGACCACCTGCACCTGGTACAGCACCATCAGCGCCGCCGAGAACCACATCGTCCCGCTGGGGGAAGGTGTGATCACCCGCGCCAGGGTGCGCGTGGGGAGGACGACGGGCCCGATGCAGTTCGCGGTCGGGCGGGCGCAGCTCGACCGCAACAAGCCGCCCGGCCAGCAGCTGCTCTGCTGCGTCTGGCGGATCGCCGGACCGGTGTTCACCCCGGCGCCGAACGCCGTCACCACGGTCACGCTCGACGAGCCGGTCAGGCAGGTGCGCGACTTCCAGTCCAATCAGGACCTCTTCGACAACCTCGCGCTGTCCATCCTGCGGCCCGGGGTGCCGATCCCGGCCGCCCGGATCGTCGGTGCCTACGCCGGCGCCTGCTGGCCCGCGGTGCAGGCCGGCGCCCCCTACTGCATGCCCGGCGGCCCTGGCAGCTACGCCGTGCTCTTCAACGCCGACTGGGAGCGCGCCCGCGGCGGCGACATCCTCAGGCTCGCCCGGGAGATCGCGCCGGTGCGCAACAACGTGGCGTGGGTTCCGCTGATCTGCCGGCTCCTGCGGGAGTGCGCCGGCCTGCTGGCGCTCCAGAACGCCAGGGCGCCGCAGGCCGCGGCCGCAGCCCGGAAGACCGTCACCTACGGGCGCGCCACCTTCAAGATCACCAAGGGCAAGCGCAGGACGGTGAAGGTCACGCTCACCGCGGCGGGCCGCGCGCTGCTGCGCTCGCGCCGGACGGCCAAGGTCTGGGCGAACCGGACCGTCACGAGCGGCGACGGGAAGCGGGTCGGCAGCACGGCGCTCACGCTCAAGCGCTGACGGCCTCGGAGAGCCTGGGAGGATGGCGCCCGAAATGCCCTCCGTGATACTCCGCCGCCGCTGCCCGACGTGCGGCGCCCGCACGGTCGTGCCAGGGGCCGAACGGCCGCAAGTCGGCCCGTGCGCTCAAGCCGGAGCTCGCGAATGCCGTTGCGGTGATGAGCCGCCCCGTCCGGCGCTGCCGAGATGCGCCACCGCCCTCTGCCGATCCGCCTGCTGATCCCCGCCCTTGCCGCCGCCGGGGTGCTGGCCGCCGCGCCCGCCGCCTCCGCGTTCGGAGGTGCGGCGCTGACGAGCCCGCGTGTGGGGCTGACCTGGAACGGGACGGCGTTTCCGCGCGTCAAGTGCGCCGGCGGCACCGACGGATTCTGCGTCGGGCGGATCACGATCTTGCGCGCAGGCCGCGTGCTCGGCTCGGTGCCGTTCTCGGTCCGCTCAAACGACGCCCCGACCGTCGAGGTGCCGCTGCCGCCCAAGCGCGGCGGCCGCCGCGGCGTGATTCTCGCCAGCGGCCGCAGCGTCACGGTCGTGATTCGCGCGCGCGACCTCTCGTACGAGTGGGTGACGACCCGGTCCCGGGCATACCTGGCGAGCGGATGACCCGGCGCAGGCGCCATGTCCTGGCGGCGCTCGGCGTCCTGGCCGCCGCGGGCGCGGCCGCCGCGCCAGCGTTCGGCGCCTACGGCAAGCGCCTGGAGTGGGGGCGCCAGGGGTCCCCGACGGGCTCGAGCTTCGAGCTGACGCGCGGCGCGTTCTCGGACGGCCGCGAGCCGATGCGCTACCAGGGCATGGGGATCGGCGACCGCCAGTACAACTCGCCCGGCGGCCTGGCGTTCGCGCGAAACGGCGATGTGCTCGTCGCCGACACGGCCAACAACCGCGTGCAGCGCTTCACGACCGCCGGCCGCTACCGTGGCGTGTTCGGCAGGTTCGGCTTCGACCCGGGCGCCACGCGCGTCGGTGCTCCCAGCGGGTTCATCCTCGTCCAGGGCCTGGCGACCGCGGGCGGGAGCGTCTTCGTCGCCGACAACCGCAACGACCGCGTCATCAAGCGCACCCAGGGCGGTCGCTTCCAGCGCCGCATCGGCCGGCGCGGATCGTTGCGCGGCCAGCTGGTCTCGCCCTGGGGCATCGCCGTGCACCGAGGGATCGTGTACGTGGTCGACCAGGGCAACGGTCGCATCCAGCGCTTCACGACCGCCGGCCGGCCGCGCGGCAGCTTCGGCTCCCCGGGCCGCGGGCGTTCGCAGTTCGAGGCCCCGTACGGGATCGCCGTGCGGGCGGGCAGGGTGTACGTGTCCGACACGCGCTCGGACACGGTCAAGGTCTTCACGACAGGCGGCCGCTTCGTGCGCCAGTTCGGCGGCCGCGGTAGCGGCGCCGGCGAGTTCGACCAGCCGACGGGTCTGGCATTCGACCGCTCCGGGCGCCTGTTCGTGTCCGACTGCCGCAACCAGCGCGTCCAGGTCGTCACGACCGCCGGCCGCCACCTCGAGACCTTCGGAGTGGGGGACCTGCGCGACCCGACCTTCATCGCGGTCAACAGGCGCGGGCAGGTGTTCGTCAGTGACTTCCGCAAGGTCGTGCGCTTCGATCCGGGACGGGGCAGCGCCCGCGGCGCCAGCGGCCGGCCGGGCGCTTCCGCCGCTTCCCGCGGCCTCTTCGACGAGTGGGGCGACTACGTCGGCCCCGGCGGCGGCTACGACGAGGACGGCAACTACGTCGGCGACGGGGACGGCGGCGACGACGGCTCCTGGGACGGCGGCGATGGATCCACGGACGACGGCAGCTCTGACGGCAGCGGCGGCTACGGTCGCCCGCCCGCCTACCTCGCGTGCATCAGCCAGGCCGAGGGCACCGCATCCGAGACCGCGGGGCTGGGGCCGGAGGACGGCTGAGCGGCGTTCGCAGAGCGGCCGGCT
>CAZEKK010000059.1:0-8249 GCA_964512905.1 uncultured Solirubrobacteraceae bacterium | reverse complement strand
CCGGCTAGGAGAAGGCGCGATAGACGAACTGGATGCGCCGCGTGCTCTTCGAGCACCGCACGATCAGGAACTCGTCCGAGGCGTACGCGGCCTTGCATCCGTACCCGAAGACGCGGCGCACCACGAACCGCGTGTTCCTGCGGTACCTGGCGATGTAGGCGTGCGACACGGAGCGACCGTGCGCGCAGGTGTCGTTGCTGACCTTCAGCCAGCCCTGGCGCCCCATCGCGAAGTCGGGGTTGGTCTTCACGCTGCACGAGCGGTAGGCCGCCGCCCGTGCGGGGCTGGCGGGCGCCGCCGCTGCGAGCGGGAACGCCACCGCGATCGCCGAAGCGGCGGTGGCGGCGGCCAGACAGCGGTATCCACGGCTTCTCATGGCACTCCCGAGGTGACGACGTTGCACTCAACCACCCAGTCTCGTGGAGCTGCGCTGCGCCTGCCACCGCAGCGGCTACCGATGCCAAGCGCGGGAACTACGGCGATCCGCGGGAGGGTGCCGTCCTTGGGCCGCCTCACTCCGCCCCCGCAACCACCCCGCCGTCATGCAGCCGTCCGATCTCGGCGTCGGACAGGCCGAGCACCTCCGCCAGCACCTCGTCGGTGTGCTCGCCGAGCACGGGCGCGCGGCGCACCGGCTCGCGCTCGAAGGATCCGAAGCTCAGCGGCGAGCCTGGCATCAGGTACGTCCCGATCCCCGGCTGTTGCACCTCCTCGAACATCGGGTTCTCGGTCGAGCAGCGGGGGTCGTTGGCGACGAGCTCCATGAACGTCTGGTAGGGGCCCCAGCAGACGCCGTTGGCATCGAAGGGCTCGGCGATCTCGGCGAGCGTGCGGCTGATCGTCCACGGCTTGAGCACCGAGCCGAGCACCTCGCGGGCCACGAAGCGGTCCCCCTCGCGCTCGAAGTTCAGGCCGAGCATCCGCTCGATCGCCGCGAACGTCTCGCCCAGCCCCGTCGCCGCGACCAGGCCCTTCCACTGGCGCAGGGTCAGCGCCACGACCATGATCCGCTTGTCGTCCTTGGTCATGAAGTCCCGGCCGAACGCCCCGTAGAGGTAGTTGCCGTCCTTCGGGCGCTCGCGCTGGTTGATCTGGGCCTCGGCGATCTTGCCGAGGTTGCCCACCATCGCGAACGCCACGTCCGAGAGGGCGACCTTGACGAACTGGCCCTCGCCCGTCGTGCGCCGGTGGCGCTCGGCGGCCAGGACGCCTGCCGCGGCCAGCGTGCCGGTGATCGCGTCCCAAGCCGGCAGCAGGTGGTTGAACGGCAC
The DNA here is from genome assembly GCA_964512905.1 of uncultured Solirubrobacteraceae bacterium. Lineage (GTDB taxonomy): Bacteria > Actinomycetota > Thermoleophilia > Solirubrobacterales > Solirubrobacteraceae > CANJIV01. The sequence continues at coordinate 6,978 of CAZEKK010000059.1, read as the reverse complement.
CGACAGGTTCCGCGGGCCCGTCGCCCACGGGAAGCCGGTCGCCGGGTTCACCGTGTAGTCGACCGCCGAGGAGTCGTCGTAGTTGCCGGTGATGTTCACCATGATCAGGTCGGGGCGGGCGGCGCTCAGCGTGCCGTAGTCCAGCCACCCGCGCGCGGGGAAGTTCGTTAGGAAGAGGCCCGCGTCGTCGCCGGGCGCGGCGACCAGCGCCGCGACGAGTTCGCGGCCCTCCGGCGAGCGCAGATCGAGCTGGATCGAGCGCTTGCCCTTGTTCAGCCCCGGCCAGAAGAGGGACTTGCCGTCGTCGGTCACCGGCCAGCGGTTGCGGTCCAGGCCGCCGCCGATCGGGTCGAAGCGGATCACGTCCGCTCCCATCTGCGCGAGCGTCATCCCGCCGAGCGGCGCGGCGACGAACGCCGACCCCTCGATCACGCGCATTCCGGCCAGGATCCTGTTCACGGCGTCGCCTCCTTCGCTCGATCTCCCGCCATCAGCCCGATGAACCGCCAGTCGAGCACGTCGTCGGGCTCGCCGCCGCCCCCGCGGTCGGCGGTCACGAGCGCGCGCAGGTCCACGAGCGCGCCGGCGCCCTGCGGCAGCGGCCGCGCGGCGCCGACGGTCAGTTCGGTCGCGAGGATGTCGCCGCCGAAGACCGGGCCGGTGTGGTCGCAGCCATGCCAGGCAACGATCGTGACCAGGCCCGGAAGCGCCCGCGCGGCGTGGGCGGCGGCGATCGCGATCGTGTGGCCGCCGTAGGCGAGGCGCCGGCCGTGGGCGCTGGACCCGGCGTCGACGTGCGCCGCGGCGATGTTGAGCGTCAGGCGCGCCAGTTCGGTCTCGCCGGTCACGGTGTCGCGGCCGTCGACTGCGAGCACGGTCCCCTCCGCCGGGATCGCTGCGGACGGGACGCGCTGGGCGAAGCGCCCGAGATCCCACCCGCCGGGCACGGCGTCGAGCACCCGCTGGGGGTCGAGTTCGTCGGGGATCGACTCGAAGCGGTCGGCGTGGCCGGTCTGCGCCTCGCGGTCGCGCAGCGGGATCATCGGGCAGCGCCAGAAGTCCAGGACCGGCGCATCGTGCTGGTCGACCGTCTGCATCCGCAGCGCGACCAGGCCGGTCGCCGGCGCGCCCTCGCGGACGCGGTTCTGCTTGAGGCCGACGACCTCGGTGCGCGTGCGCAGCGTGTCCCCGATGAACACCTGGCGCAGCAGGACGAGGCCCCGGTAGAAGAGGTTGCCGCGCACGCGCTGCGTCGGACCGGTCGACTGGCCGATCGCCACGTCGCAGACGAGGTTGGGGTGGGCGAGCAGGCGCCCGGAGCCTGTGACCTCGCGGCACAGCCCGGCGTCGAGCGGCAGGCGCAGGCGGTCGCCCACCAGCGCCTGGTGCACGGCCGCGTGCCCGTCGGTCAGGGTCAGCCCCGGAGCGTCGTCGTGGACCTGGCCGACCGCGAAGTCCTCGAAGTAGGGGCCGCCGATCGCGATCCGCTGCCCGCCGCTGTTCGCTGCCACTCCCGCTCTCCTCGGTGTCTCCGTCCCCCGCGAGGGGCTATCTTGCCGGTCCGGCGCCGCCGCCGCCAGTCGGGCGGACGGGCGGGCGCCAACTCCTTCACGATGCGACCACGGCGCACCTGCCTGTCCGTCCCGGGCTCCTCGCCCAAGATGCTCGCCAAGGCGCGGGGGCTCGAGGCCGACGAGATCGTCATCGATCTCGAGGACGCCGTCGCGGCCGAGGCGAAGGCCGACGCCCGGGCGGCGACCGCCGACGCGCTGGCGCAGGGCGGCTGGGGGGAGGCGGGCGCGGCGGTCCGGATCAATGGCGTCGACACGCCCCTCTGCCTCGACGACGTCGTCGCCCTCGCGCGCGGGGCGGGCGATGCGCTCACCTCGATCGTGATCCCGAAGGCGGAGTCGGCGTTCGACGTCGCGTTCGTCGCGCGCCTGCTCGACATGGCCGAGGCCGGGGCGGCGCGGACGGGGCCGGTCCGCCTGCAGGCGCTGATCGAGACCGCGGCCGGGCTGCGGTGCGTCCACGAGATCGCCCGGGCCAGCGAGCGTCTCGAGGCGCTCATCATCGGCTACGCCGACCTCAGCGCCTCGCTCGGCCGGGCCGCGTCGGTCCCATATCCCGGCGATCGCTGGCACGCGTCGCGCGAGACCGTGCTCGTCGCGGCACGCGACGCCGGCCTGCAGGCCATCGACGGGCCGTGGCTGGCGATCGCCGACCTCGACGGGATGCGCGAGTCGGCGCTGCAGGCCCGCGCGCTCGGCTACGACGGCAAGTGGGCGATCCACCCGTCCCAGCTCGGGCCGCTCAACGAGGTCTTCACTCCGTCCCAGGAGGAGTTCGATCGGGCCGCCGCCGAGCTGGACGCGCTGGCGCAGGCGGAGCGGTCGGGCAGCGGCGCGGTGGCGTTCGGCGGCGCGATGCTCGACGAGGCGACGCGCAAGCTCGCGGCCGACGTCGTCGCGCGCGGGGAGGCGGCCGGGCTGACCCCGGGCGCGCCCGCCTGATTCTGCGCGGGGGCGATTCCGTAGCTCTCCGCAGCCGGACTGCGGAGGCCGCCGCTACCGGGCGGCTGCGCGGGAGCGATTCCGTAGCACTCCGCGGCCGGACTGCGGGCAGCGCCGGTACCGGCCCGGCGGGGGAACGGGCAGAGTGTTGGCACACAAGCACTCGTCTCACGGAGGGGGCCCATGCCGCCTGTCAGCCTGCATCGAACCGCCAGAGCGGGAGCCGTCGCACTGGGAATCGCCGCCGTCGCCGCCTTGGCCGGGCCAGCCGCGGCGGGCGCGTCCGACTGCGACCTCGAGGCCGCCGGGAGCAACGGCGGCGTCTACTACGCGGTCACGCTGATCGCGGGCAACGACTGGAGCGACGGAAGCGCGGCGTGGCCCGGAGCACGGTCCACGGCCTTCTATCGGCCCATCATCAGCCGCGCGGAGCGGCTTCGGGTGCGCGCGCTGCAGGCGGCGCGCCGCGTGAAGGCCATGCAGCCGAGCCCGCCCACGCGGGACGCCTTCAGCGGTCTGGTCTCGAACGGCGCCAGGTACAAGTCGCTGATGCTGCGGGGCCTGGCCTACTACGCGACCGGCGGGCTGGAGTACTCCAGGGCCGCGGTCGCGGGCTGGCGCGCGCGGGGCCGCGTGCGCAAGGCCAAGCTGGCGGAGTCGCGGCGCCACTGGAGCCGGGGCAACGCGAACCTCCGCCGGGTCCGCAGCGGCACCGGTCGGTCGTCCGACATCTACGAGCAGCTCAACTCCTCCCTGCTCGCCACCGGGACGTGCCCGTAGGCCGCGCCGCCCGGCCGCCGCGCCGTCCGGCCGCGCCGCCCGGTCCGGTCCGGTCCTCGGCGCTCCGCGGGCGGTGCGGCTCCCCGGCGGCGGCGCCGGGCCCGTAGAGTCGCACCATGGACCTCCCGCTCTGGGGCACCGCCCGCCGGACCGCGGCTGTTGTGTCGGCGATCCGCCCGACGGCGTCGGCCGCCGACGTCGCGCAGTCGGTTGGACGCGTGGTCCAGGCGACCGCGGCCCCGCTGCTGCCGAAGCGGTCGCTGGAGGCCGCGGTCGGGGGCCGGACGGTGCTGGTCACCGGCGCCTCGCACGGAATCGGGCGGGCGGCGGCGGAGCAGATCGGGGCCGCCGGGGCGACCGTCCTGCTCGTCGCCCGCAGCGCCGACGAACTCGGCGACGCGGTGCAGGCGATCGAGGCCGCAGGCGGCACCGCACACGCGTACCCCGCGGACCTGTCGGACCTCGATGCGATCGAGGCGCTGCTCGAACGGCTCGACGCCGACGGGCGCGCGGTCGACGTGCTCGTCAACAACGCCGCGCGCTCGATCCGCCGGACGGTCGCCGAGAGCTACGACCGCTTCCACGACTACCAGCGCACGATGGCGCTCAACTACTTCGGGCCGGTGCGGCTGACCCTCGGCCTGCTGCCCGGAATGCGCGAGCGCCGGCGCGGGCACGTGGTGAACGTCTCGACGCTCGGCGTGCAGATGGGCGGGCCGCGGTTCTCGGCCTACCTGGCGTCCAAGGCGGCGCTCGAGACGTTCTCCCGGGCCGCCGGGTCGGAGTGCGTCGGCGAGGGCGTGCGCTTCAGCGTCGTCCATATGCCGCTCGTGCGGACGCCGATGGTGACCGCGACCCATGCCTACGACCGGATGCCCGCGATGTCGCCGCCGCGGGCGGCGCACCTCATCACCGAGGCGCTGCGCACCCAGGCGGAGAACGTCGGCCCCCGCATCGGCGCCCTCGGCGAGATCACCCGGGCGGCGAGCCCGGCGCTCTCGATGGAGGTGCTGCACGCGATGTATCGGGCGGGGGCGGCGGGCGGCCCCGGCGGCACGCCGTGAGCGGGCGCTCCTCAATCGCAGTCGATTGACTGCCGCTGGGCCAGTGAATCGACTGCGATCCGCGCGCACCCGCCCGGTCGCGCCCTACTTCAGCTTCTTCGCCCACTCCCGGAACCGCGCCAGGACCATGTCCTTGATCTCGTCCTGGGCCAAGGGGCGCTCGCCGGCGAACTCGCGGCGGACGATCTCGCGGCAGACCTGGACGTAGGCCTCGCCGAGCGCGGTGGTGAGGGCGGCGGCGGTCCCGGCGCGGATCGCGCCGCCGACGACGTTGCCGCCGGGGACGAACTTCAGCAGCGAGGTTGCGACGTAGCGGCCCGCGGCGGTCGCACCGCCGGTGCCCGCCGCCGAGGCGACGAGGCCGAGCATCGTCTCCTTCTTGATCTCCACCCCGAAGATCACGCAGATGCGGGCGAGCATCCCGAGCTGGACGGGGACGAGCAGGGCGGCGTCGGCGAAGGGGATGGGCGTGGCTCCGATGCCTGCCGCGGTGGCAGCGAAGCCCGCTAGCTCTCCCCGGGCGCGTTTGACCTTCCGCTCGAGGTCTATTCGCTCGGCGTTGATGAGCGCGTCGCGGGCCGCCTCGGGCACGACGTCGAAGGTCGCGTCGAGCAGCTCCTGCAGGCCGAAGGGCATCATCGTCACCGAGGAGGAGATCCGCCGCTCCAGCGCCAGCGTCAGGAACGGCGCCGGCCCCGGCGAGGTCGGCAGGCCCTGGGCCTCGACGACGCGCGCGAACTCGAGCGCCTCCTCGTCCTCGGGGCCCAGGCACTGGGTGAGCACGACCATCACCGGCAGGCCCTGGTCGACGAACGACCGGATCAGGGCGATCTGGAAGTCCTCGATCCGCTTGTCGTGCGAGCGGATGCAGTACCAGACCGCGTGGATCTGCTCCCGCACGCCGCCGGCCCGCTTCGCCTCGATGATCTGGCGGAACTCGGCGATGACCGCGTCCGCGGCGTCGCCGAGCTCGACGCCCTTGGTGTCGTAGATCGCCAGCGGGACACCCGGCCGCTCCAGCCGCGTGATGTGCGCCGTGACCGGCCGGCCGTTCCCGACCTCGGCGACGTTGGCCCGGAAGATCGCGTTGATCAGCGTGCTCTTGCCCGCGCCGGTCGCGCCGACGACCGCGAGGTTGAACGTGCCGAGCTTGGCCAGCTCGGACTCGTACTTGCCCTTGAACTGCTCGAAGGGATCCTCGGCGGCCATGGCGGTCCGCGGACGATGTCAGATCCCCGGGCGGGGGCGCGACTCGTGATGCGAACCCCGCCCCAGGAGGCCCGCCCCATGGACATCGCCACCCGCCTCGACGTCGACGTCGTCGCCGTCGAGCAGCCCGATCAGATCACCGTCATGCTCGAGCTCACCGCGCCCGCGCTGCCGGACGCCCAGCCCCGGCCGCCCGCCGCCATCCAGGTCGTCCTCGACCGCAGCGGCTCGATGAGCGGCGACCGGCTGCAGGCCGCCAAGCAGGCGCTCGTGCGGCTCGTCGACCGCCTCGATCCCGCCGACCGGTTCGGGGTGGTGGCCTTCGACGACGAGGTCCGCGTCGTCGTGCCCGCCGGCCCCGTGGCCGACAAGGCCTCCGTCCGCGGCGCGATCGCCGCCATCCCGGCGGGCGGCACCACAAATCTCTCCGCCGGCCTGCTGCGCGGGCTGCAGGAGATCCGGCGCGTGGCGACCGACACCGGCGGGACGCTCCTGCTGCTCTCCGACGGCATGGCCAACCGCGGGGAAACCGACCCGTACCGCCTGAGCGGCATCGCCGCGAGCGCCCGGGCGAGCGGCATCACGACGTCCACCATCGGGATGGGCCTCGGCTACGACGAGACGATCCTGGCCGAACTCGCACGCCGCGGGCAGGGCAGCCACGTCTTCGCGCAGCACGGCGACGACGCGGCCGCAGCCGTCGCGGGCGAGGTCGACGGGCTGCTCGCCACCACCGTGCAGGCCGCGAGCCTGACCATCCGCCCGGCGGCGTCCGTCGACACGGTCACCGTGTGGAACGACCTGCCCGCGCTGTCGAACGACGGCGCGATCGTCGTCGAGTGCGGCGACCTGTGGGCCGGGGAGACGCGCCGCCTGACGATCACCTTCGACGTGCCGGCCAAGCCCGGGCTCGGCCTCGCCGAGATCGCTGCGCTCGAGCTGCGCTGGGTGGCGCTTCCGGACCTCGTCGAGCACACGCTGGCCGTGCCCGTCAACGTCAACGTCGTACCCGGCGACGAGGCCGCCGGCCGCCTCCGCGACCCGCAGGTCACCAGCGAGAAGGTCTTCCTCCAGGTCCAGGAGGACAAGCGCGCCGCCACCGCGGCGCTGCAGCACGGCGACGTCGATGCCGCCGACCGCGCCTACGAGGCGGCCGCGGCGAAGCTCGCGGGCCGGATCGACGCGGCGCCGTCCGCCGAGCTCGAGGACGAGCAGCGGATCGTGCTCGACCTCCGCCACACCCTCGGCGCCGGCCACGCGGCCCGCTCCGCGAAACTGGCCGCCATGGACCAGCACTTCAAGAGCACGAAGCGCGGTCGCGGCGACCGAGGAATGTGAGACTGTCAGAACGTGGCGGCGACTCCCGACTCAGAGCATGTGGGACGGATCGAGAACGAGGTGCTGCGGCGGTT
>CAZEKK010000058.1:0-11880 GCA_964512905.1 uncultured Solirubrobacteraceae bacterium | reverse complement strand
GCGACGCACCGCTCCCGTGCGGGCCTGCCCCCCGCGACGCACCGCTCCTGACACGCCCGACGCCCAACGCCGCCGTTCAGCTCCCACCGCGAACCGCCCACCGCGACACCCCTTCACCGCCCCCATAGGATCCCCGGGGTGAGCGACGACTTCGACGCCCTGCGCGTGATCACCGCGCTGCGCGCGCTGGACGCCGACTCGGGCGGCCGCCGGGTCGCCTGGACCGCCGACTGGGAGCGGGCGCGGGCGTGGCTGCGCGGCGAGCTCTCGATGATTCCCGGCGTCGAGGTCCGCGTGGACGAGGCCGGCAACCTCTGGGCGCGGCTCGCGGGTGCCTCGCCGGACACGGTCGTGCTCGGCAGCCACATGGACTGCGTTCCGGAGGGCGGCTGGCTCGACGGCTGCCTCGGGGTGGTCGGGGCGCTCGAGGCGCTGCGCACGATCGCCGCGCGTCCGCAGCCCGCCGACCGCACGGTCGCGCTCGTCGACTGGGCCGACGAGGAGGGCGCCCGCTCGGGCCATTCGCTGCTCGGATCCTCGGCGGCGGCGGGGCTGCTCGACGTCCGGGCCGTCGCCGAGCTGCACGACGCCGACGGCGTGCCGCTGCGCGAGCTGCTCGCCGCCCACGGCGTCTCGATCGAGCGCATGCCCGAGGCGCAGGCCGGCCTGCGCGGCGCGATCGCCTATCTCGAGCTGCACATCGAGCAGGGTCCGGTGCTCGAACGGTCCGGTCGGCCGTGCTCCGCGGTCGATGGCTGCCTGGGCGTGCGCCGCACCCGAGTCACCTTCACCGGTGAGGCCGGCCACGCCGGCGCCACCCCGATGGACGGCCGCCGTGATCCCGTGCAGGCCGCGGTCGCCTTCGTCCCCTTGATGAGCGCCGCCGCGACCGGCGCGGGCGGCCTGGCCACGGTCGGATCGCTGCGCGCCGAGCCCGGAACGCCGACGGCGATCCCGGAGCGGTGCGTGCTCACCCTGGACCTGCGCCACCGCGAGCTCGGCCCGCTCGACGGGCTCGCCGCCGAGGCCGCGGGGCTGGCCGAGGCCGCGGCGCAGCGGGTCGGCTGCGACGCCGAGGTCGAGCCGCTGTGGGGGATCGATCCCGTCCGCTTCGACGACGCGCTCGTCTCGGCGGCGCTCGAGGCCACCGACGGGGGCCAGCCGCTCACCTCGGGGCCGCTGCACGACGCGGCCGCGGTGGCCCGGGCGGGGGTGCCGGCCGCGATGATCTTCGTGCGCAGCCGCGGCGGCGTGAGCCACAGCCGCGCCGAGGACAGCACCGAAGCCGACCTGGCCGTCGGCCTGAACGCCTTCTGGCGCCTCGCTCGCGTGGCCGTCGGGGCCCACTGAGCCGCCGCTTTCGGAAGGGCGCCTGCGCCGCGGGTCCGCGGCGACGCGGCCTCGGTCCGACCGGCGGGCCGGGCGGGGCGCGCCGGTAGCCTTGATGGCACTCGCGCGGCGGCCGCCGCGCCGCATCCCAGCCATGCCGCCCGCCCGCCGCGAAAAGCTCCCGTACGTCCTGCTGGCCGTTCTCGTGCCGCTGGCCCTCGTGCTCGGCCTGTGGCTCGGCGGCCATCCCGGGTCGCTGCCGAGCCCCATCCGCGACCTCTTCGTCGACAAGTCGATCCGCACGGTCGACGAGGCGTTCACGAAGATCCAGGACGACTACTACCGCGGCGTCAGCCGCGAGGCCCTGGCCGACCAGGCCGTCAAGGGCGCCGTCGCCGGCCTCAACGACCGCTTCTCAGGCTACTTCGACCCGGAGGAGTACAAGCGCTTTCAGGAGTCTACGGCCGGCCAGTTCTCCGGCGTCGGGCTGTCGGTCGAGGGCGTTCCCGCCGGGCTGCAGGTGACGAAGGTCGTCCGCGGGGCCCCGGCGGCGAAGGCGGGCATTCGCGCCGGGGACGTCATCACCGCGGTCGACGGCAGGTCGCTGGCGGGCAAGTCCGTGCAGGCGTCCACGGCGCTCATCAAGGGGCCGGCCGGCACCTCGGTGCGCCTCACCTACGACCGCGGCGGCGCGCGCCGGACCGTGACCGTCAAGCGGACGCAGATCGACGTGCCGTCCGTCGAGTCGCGCACGGTCAGCTACCGGGGCCGCACGATCGGCGTCAACGCGCTGAGCGGATTCACGAGCGGCGCCCACGGCGAGCTGCGCCAGGCGATCGACCGCCAGCTGGCCGCCGGGGTCGACGGCCTCGTCCTCGACCTGCGCGGCAACGGCGGCGGCCTGCTCGACGAGGCGGTGCTCGTGTCGAGCATCTTCCTGCCCGACGGCACGGTCGTCTCGACCGACGGCCGCACCCGCGACCGGCAGGTCTACCGCGCCACCGGCAACGCGATCAAGCGCTCGGTGCCGGTCGTGGTGCTCGTCGACGGCGGCTCGGCTTCGGCCTCGGAGATCGTGACCGCGGCGCTGCAGGACCGCGGGCGGGCGACGGTCGTCGGCACCCGGACCTTCGGCAAGGGCGTCTTCCAGGAGATCGGGGCGCTCTCCAACGGGGGCGCGCTCGACATCACCGTGGGCGAGTACTTCACGCCCGACGGCCGCAACCTGGGTGGCGGCGGGGTCAAGAAGGGCGCCGGCGTCAAGCCCGACGTGCCGGCCAAGGACAATCCCGCCACCGAGACCGACGAAGCGCTCCAGAAGGCGCTCGCGACGCTCGCTGCCGAGCCGGGCCGATGAGCGCGGCCCCGCGCCGGCCGCCGGCCGCCGACGGCGGCCCGGTCGCCGCCGTGCTGGAGCCGCGCGGGCGCTTCCTGGTCGCCACGCCGCTGTTCGAGCGCGGCCGGCGCCTCACGGTGGACGCCAAGGGCCGGGCGCGGGCCGGTGACCTCGTCCTCGTCCAGCCCGCCGGTCCGGGCGGCGGCCACGGCCGCCAGCGCGGCCGGGCCACGGTCGTGCGGCGCCTCGGCCGCCCCGACGTCGCGCGCGACGTGATCGGAGCCCTGCTCGCCGACCGCGGGATCCGCCAGGAGTTCGGAGACGACGCCGACCGCGAGGCCCGGGCCGCCGCCGCCGCGCCCCGCGAAGCCCCGCGCCGCGACCTGCGCAGCCTGCCCACCTTCACGATCGATCCGGCGACCGCCAAGGATTTCGACGACGCGATCAGCGCCGAGCGCCTGGGGGAGGGGCGCTGGCGCATCCACGTCCACATCGCCGATGTCGCCGCCCACGTGCCGCCCGGGTCCAAGCTCGACCGCGAGGCGCGGCGCCGCGGGACGAGCGTCTACGTCCCGGGCACGGTCGCGCCGATGCTGCCCGAGGCGCTGTCGAACCGCGCCTGCTCGCTGGTCCCGGGCGAGGACCGCCTCGCGGTGACGGCCGAGCTCGAGCTGCGCGGCGCCGACGTGGCGCGGGCGTCCTTCCATCGCTCGGTCATCCGCTCCGACGCGCGCCTGGACTACGACCAGGTCGACCGCGTCTTCGCCGGCGCCGAGCCGGCGGCAGAGCCGTGGGCCGGCCCGCTTGCGGCGGCCCGTGAAGCCGCGGCGGCCCTGGCGGGGCGGCGCGCGGCACGCGGCGCGCTGGCCGTCGAGAGCGTCGAGCCCGAGTTCGCGTTCGACCGCGAGGGCCACGTGGTCGACGCGGCCCGCTCGGTCCAGACCGAGTCCCACGCGCTGATCGAGCACCTGATGATCGCCGCCAACGAGCAGGTCGCCGAGCTGCTGCAGGCCCGGAAGATCCCGGCGCTCTTCCGCGTGCACGAGCGGCCCGAGCCCGCCGCGGTCACCCGCCTCGCCGACCAGCTCGCCTCCCTGGACGTCCAGACGCCGCCGGTTCCGGAGCACATGACGCCCCAGCAGGCCGGCGACCTCGTGGGGGAGATCTCCCACCGGGTTGCCGACCACGTCCGCACGACCGGACGCGGCCGCCAGGCGCTGACGTCGCTGGTCCTGCGCTCGCTCAAGCAGGCCCACTACGCGGCCCGCAACCTCGGGCACGCCGGCCTGCGCTCGCCGGCCTACTGCCACTTCACCTCGCCGATTCGCCGCTACCCCGACCTCGTCTGCCACCGGGCGCTGCTCAGCGCGGTCGGCGGCGGCGAGGATCCGCCGCGCGCCGAGCGGATGGAGGGGGAGGGCGCATGGGCCTCCGAACGCGAGCGCGAGGCGATGGAGATCGAGCGCGACGCCGACGACATCGCCCGCTGCTTCCTGCTCCAGGCGGCGCTGTTCGCCGGCGGCTACGAGCAGGAGTTCGCCGGCGAGGTGGTCGGCCTGATCGGCGCCGGCGCCTTCGTCGCCTTCGGGGACGGCTACGAGGGCCTCCTGCCGGTCCGCCGGCTGCGCGGGGACTGGTGGGAGCTCAACGAGCTCGGCACGACCCTCGTCGGGACCGAGACCGGGCGGGCGATCCGCCTCGGCGACCCGGTCCGCGTGCAGGTGGGGCGGATCGACGCCCCGCGCGGCCGCGTCGACCTCCTGCCCGTCGAGGTGTGAAGGTCCGCACGGGCGGGTGGTGCCGCCGCTGGTCACGATCGCGGGGCCAGGCTGGCGCTCGACGCTTCGCACGGCGTAGACTCGTCGGCGTGGGGCGATACGCGATCGCCGGGGTTGCCGTCGTGCTCGCCCTCCTCGCGGGCGCAGCACCCGCGATGGCCGCGCCGAACGGGTCCGTCGTGCCCTTCCCCGCCACCCAGGGCGTCGCCTTCGCCGGCACCGTCGCCGCCTTCGCCGAAATCGACCACCGCCTCGAGGATCCGCCCGCAGCGACCATCGAGTGGGGCGACGGCGCCTCGTCCAGTGGGACGGTCGTCGCCGGCGCGGCGTCCCGGACCTATCGGGTCGACGGCACACACGTCTACGGCGCGTTCGGCACCTTCCAGGTCACGGTCCGCCTCCTGTGGCACGACGCCGAGGGCCCCCGAACGACGACGGCGTCCGGCCCGGCCGCGACGGTCGCGTCCGGCCTCGCGCCGATCCCGGCCTCCATCGAGACGTCGTTCGGCGCGGCGTTCGCCGGCGTCGTCGGCCAATTCCGTGACGACCGCTCCTCGCCCGGCGGCGCCCGAGAGGACTACGCCGCGTCGATCGACTGGGGCGACGGCACGCCGCGCACGCCGGGCGAGATCGACCTCGTGTCGGGACGGACGTTCCGCGTTGTCAGCGGCCATCGCTGGGCGGTCGCCGGGGCGCGGCTCCCAGTGCGGGTGTTCGTCACCGGCGTGGGCGGCGCGGCGACCGTCGTCGAGAGTGCCGCGCGGATCGCGGGGGACCCGCGACCGGCGATCACGATCAGCACGCGCCCGTGCGCGAACGTTCCCATCGCGTTCCGGGCGGTGACCGCGACCTCGCCGGGCGCCCCGGTCGCCGTGCACGAGTGGACCATCGAGGACCCCTCTGCCTTCGGGGCGCCGAACCGCGGCTGGCCCGTGAACACCGGCTCGGAACCGGAGTTCCCGTGGACGTTCGGCTACTCGTCGCTGGAGTACCGCCTCTCCGAGCCGCCGGCTCTCACGCGGCTCTTCCGGAGGCCTGCGATCGTGAGGCTGCGCGTGCAGGACGCGAGCGGGCAGACGCGCACCGTGTCGCGCACGGTCACGTTCGTCGACGACGGCTACCGCCCGACGCTCGAGCAGCCGACGCCGAGGGGCTGCGGGCAGCCGCTCCTGTCGCGCGTGTCGGTGTCCGCCGCCTCGACCGTGCGCCTTGGAGCGTCGAACAGCTTCCGCGTCGGCATCGGGTGCGCGCGCATCGCCGACTGCCTGACGCGCATCGTCGTGCTGCCGCTCACTGGCGGTTTGGCAACCGCAGTGCGTGCACGGCCGGCTGTCCTCGCCTCGGGCTTCCGGCTCGTCCGCAAGGGCTCCCGTGCCCGGGTGGCGGTCCGGCTCACCGCCCGCGGCAGGGCGGCGATGCGCGGGCGCCGCTCGCTGCGTGCACGCCTCGTCGTCACGACGGCGACCGCGCGGGGGAAGGTCCGCGCCGTGCGGCGGAGCGTCACGCTGCGCCGGTAGCCTGCCTCCCGCCGCGCGGCAGAGGCACCGGGGCGGGGCGATCCCGCGAGACGATCGGCAGCGCTCCTCGAGGCCGGCCGCATCGCCGAGCCGCGCCGTCGCGTCGACCCGTGGTCGCGCCCGAGGTGTGAAGATCCGTTCATGGCGAAGGGCAAGAAGCGCAAGGTGGCGCCCGGCGACGTCGCGACCAACCGGCAGGCGTCGCACCGCTTCAACCTGCTCGAGCGGATGGAGTGCGGCATCGTGCTCACCGGCACCGAGGTGAAGTCGCTGCGCGAGGGCAAGGCCCAGCTCAAGGACGCCTACGCGACGGTTCGGGAGGGGGAGCTGTGGCTGCACCACGTCCACATCCCGCCCTACGCGAACGCCGCCCGTGACAACCACGAGCCCGAGCGCGACCGCAAGCTGCTGGTGCACCGGCGCGAGCTCGAGCGCCTGAACGCCGCGACCCGGGAGAAGGGCCTCACGCTCGTCCCGACCCGGATCTACTTCAAGGGGTCGCGCGCCAAGGTCGAGCTCGCCCTCGCCAAGGGCAAGGATCTCTACGACAAGCGCCAGTCGATCCGCGCCCGCGAGGAGAAGCGCGACATGGAGCGCGCGCTGCGGTCGGCTGGCCGGTAGGCGCCTGGCAGGAACGAAAACCCGCACAGAGCGGGATGAGCGCCCGGGCGCCCTTGACCGTCGGCGCGACCGGACCTAGGTTGCTCTCAGACGCGGAACTGAGCCGCAGAGAGCGAGGCCATCGAGGTGAAAGGCCCTGCCGCCCAGAGATCCGGAGGCTTCGGTCGCCGGAAGGAGGGCTCCTCACGGCGGCTCGGATCCGCGTCGCTTTCGTTCCCGGGCCGGTGATCGCCGTCCGTCACACTGGACGCTTCGGCTCACGAACGAAAGGCGGACGGGGATGCAGCGGCGGCGGCTGGGAGCGAACGGACTCGAGGTCTCGGCCCTCGGGCTGGGCTGCATGGGGATGTCGGAGTTCTACGGGGCGACCGACGAGGCCGAGGCGATCGCCACCATCCACCGCTATCTCGACCTCGGCGGGACGTTCCTCGACACCTCCGACATGTACGGCCCCCACACCAACGAGGTCCTCGTCGGGACGGCGATCGCCGGACGGCGCGATGACGTCGTGCTGGCGACGAAGTTCGGGGTCGTGCGCGGCGACGACCCGACGCAGCGGTCGATCGACGGCCGGCCGGAGTACGTCGTCGCCGCGTGCGAGGCGTCGCTGCGGCGCCTCCAGGTCGACGTGATCGACCTCTACTACCAGCACCGCGTCGACCCCGACGTGCCGATCGAGGAGACCGTCGGGGCGATGGCCGGCCTCGTCGCCGCGGGCAAGGTCCGCCACCTCGGCCTCTCCGAGGCCGCGCCCGCGACGATCCGCCGCGCCCACGCCGTCCACCCGATCGCCGCGCTGCAGACGGAGTACTCGCTCTTCAGCCGCGACCCGGAGAACGAGATCCTCACGACGGTGCGCGACCTCGGGATCGGCTTCGTGCCCTACAGCCCGCTCGGTCGCGGCCTGCTCACCGGCGCGATCGCCTCGGCGCGGTCGCTCGACGAGGCGGACTTCCGCCGCTTCCTGCCGCGGATGAGCGACGAGAACCTCGCTGCGAACCTCGCGCTCGTTCAGGCGCTGCGCGACGTGGCGCAGGCCAAGGGCTGCACGCCGGCCCAGCTTGCCCTCGCCTGGGTGCTGGCCCAGGGGGACGACGTCGTGCCCATCCCCGGCACCAAGCGCGTGCCCTATCTCGAGGAGAACATGGCCGCCGCCGAGATCGGGCTCACGGACGCCGATCTCGCGGCGATCGACGACGCCGTTCCGGCCGCCGCGGTCGCGGGCGCCCGCTACCCGGAGAGCGGGATGCGCTCCGTCGACCGCTGACGACCTCGCCGGCACCCGTTTTCCGCAGATTGCGGGAACGGCCCGCGGCCGGCCTTGACCGTGCGGCGGCACGGATCTAGGTTCACTCCCGACGCGGAACTGAGCCGCGAAGAGCGAGGCCACTGAGGTGAAAGGCCCTGCCACCCGAACTCCCGGCGCTTGCGCTGGAGGGAAGGTTCCTCGCAGCGGCTCGGATCCGCGTCGCTTTCGTTAACGCCCGGGCCGCCGGCCCGGCCGCTGATGACCCCTTCCGCCGCCGACGTCCAAGCCGCCCTGCGCGAGCACGCCGACCCCCGGCGAGCGGCCCACGTGAAGGGGTACTTCAAGACCGGTCCGGACGAGTACGGCGCGGGCGACCAGTTCATCGGCGTCCCGATGCCCGCGGCCCGCCGCGTGGCCCGCGCCTTTCGCGGGCTGGCCCCGGACGAGTGCCTCGCCCTGCTCGCCAGCCCGGTCCACGAGGACCGCATGGCGGCGCTGCTGATCATGGTCGATGCACACCGCCGCGGCTCACCCGCCGAGCGCGACGCGGTCTTCGCCGCCTACCTCGCCCACACCGACCGCGTCAACAACTGGGATCTCGTCGACGCCTCGGCCCGGGAGATCGTCGGCGAGCACCTGCGCGCCGGCCCGCGCGACCGGCTGGACGTACTCGCGCGCTCGGGCAGCCTGTGGGAGCGGCGCATCGCGATCGTCGCGACGCACGCCTTCATCAAGGCGGACGACCTCGACGACACCTACCGGCTGTGCCTCGTGCTCGCCGACGACCCGCACGACCTGATCCACAAGGCGTGCGGGTGGATGTTGCGCGAGGCCGGCAAGCGCGACGAGCCGCGCCTGGTCGCGTTCCTGGCGGCCCATCACGCGGAGCTCCCGCGCACGACGGTCCGCTACGCATGCGAGCGCCTGGCGCCGGAGCTGCGCCCGCCGCGCCGTCGATGAAGCGCCCGGCCGCGCCGGCCGGCGCTAGCTAGCGCGGGGTCCAGTCAGCGCGCAGCAGGATCGTGGCTCCGCACACGCCGTAGGGCCCGGTGAAGTTCTCCTGCCCGGGCCGCACCGCGGGGAACCACCCGCCGCTGCAGTTGCCGGTGCCCGCGGGGTTCACGTTGGCCGGGATCGGCGTGGCGGCGTTCTCCATCGTCACGGCCAGGCTGTCGAAGGCATAGATCCGCGACCGGCGGTTGAACGTCACCGAGACCGGCAGGCGGACGCGGAGCGTCGTGATCGCGTTCGCCCGCGGGCGGAACACCGGCGTCTGGCGGCGCCCGATGCAGCAGGCCGCCTCGCCGCTGTTCTCCTTCCGCAGCGACTGGACCACCGCGATCCGCATCGGGCCGGTCCGCGGGCCGACCTTGATCCGCACCCGCGTCACCGTGCCGGACCCGGGCACCAGCAGCGACTCGCGGACGCTCGTCGGGCCGCCGCTCGTCGTCCAGCTGCACGACGGCACCCGCTGGAAGAAGATGAGGCTCTGGCAGGTCGCGGTGTTGTTCGCCGCCCGGGCGAGGTTGGCGCCGAACGCGCGGGCGCCGGCGGCAGGAGCCGCAGCGAGGAGGACGGCTGCGGCAACGCTGGCCGCCCAGAGTCCGATCGTGCGGGCGCGTCGGGCGGCGATTCCGTTCACGGCCATGGGCCTGACGGTACCGGGGACCCTGGTCGCCGACAACCGGCAACCGGCGGCGGGGCGGCGTCCCGGTGCGCCCCTCCGCTGGCGCGCCGGCGTCCGGCGGGTCAGACTAGGCCCGTGGCCGATCCGCCGCCCGCCGCGCCGGACCCCGCGGAGCTGACCGCCCGCCTCGGCCTGCCGCCCGACCGCGAAGGGGCCGTCGCGTCGCTGCTCGAGATGGGCGTCACCGAGGCCGCGATGGCGGAGGCGCTTCGGCACGGACGGATCGAGAACGCCATCTTCGAGGCCGTCCTGGATCCGGCGCGGACCGGACGGACGGTCTCGCCCGCCGACATGGAGGCGGCGGGAGGCCTGCCCGCGGAGAGGACACAGGAGATGATCGCCGCGTTCGGCTTCCCGGCGCCCGCGGCGGACGAGCCGTTCTTCAATCCGGACGAGGCGGCGGCGCTCGTCAAGGCGGCGCAGCGCGAGGACTGGTGGCCGTTCGAGGTCCAGATGCAGGTGTCGCGGGTCTGGGGCCAGGCGCTGGCCCGGATCGCCGCCACCGAGGTCTACCGCTTTCGCGTGGACACCGAGCAGCGGGTGCGCGGCAGCGCGGCGACCCCGCAGGAGGCGCTCGTCACGCTCCGCCAGGCCATGGCCGAACTGCTGCCGCTCGCCGATCCGCTGCTGGTGGGCATCCACCGGCGCTGGATCGAGTACGAGCTGGCCCAGTTCGCGATCAGCGAGGCCGAGGAGCGCGAGCCGGACCTCGCGATCCCGGGAACCACCGACCTGTGCCTGTTCTTCTGCGATCTCAAGGACTTCACGTCCTATGCCGACCTGCACGGCGACCGCGCGGCGGTCGCGGCGGCCACGCGGTTCGCGGCGGTGGTCGCCGACCTCCGCGGAGACGACGGGCACGTCGTGAAGGGAATGGGGGACGGGGCCATGCTCGTCTATCCCGACGTCGCTCCCGCCGTGGCGGCGTGGCGGCGCTTCGTGACGGGGATGAGGCAGGAGGGCGGCCCGGCGCTGCACGGGAGCCTCCACTACGGCACGGTCGTGCGACGCGAGGGCGACTACTACGGGATCGCGGTCAACCTCGCGGCCCGTCTCCTGTCGCTGGCCGGCCGCGACCAGCTCGTGGCCAGCGGCGCCGCGGCGACCCGGGCGTCCGGCGAGCAGTGGATCGACCTCGGCGGGCGCCGCCTGCGCGGGATTCGCGACCGCGTGCAGGTCGTCCGGCTCGGCCGCTGACGCCGGGGCCCGGGCGGCGCCGTGCAGCGCCGGGGCGGCCTCGGGGCCATCATGTGGGCGGCTGCGCTCGCCGCCCCTGCCCATGCCGCTCGACGCCCCGCCAACCGATCCGCCCGTCCGCCCCCACGACCGGGACCACCTGCGCGCCCGGCGCGCTGCCGCCCGCCGCCGGGTGCAGCGGCGCCGCCGCATCGCCGCGGGGGCGACCGCCGCCGTCCTGGCGGGGCTGGCCGTTCTGGTGATCGTGGTCGGGAACGGCGGCGGGAACGGGCAGCCGGCGCCGGCGGTCGGGTCCGCGGCCTCGGCAGCGGCCGGCAAGGGTGCGGGCGCCGGGAAGGGAAGCGCGGCGGCGACGGCCGTCCCGCTCCGCGTGCTCCCAGCCCGCCCGGGCCGCGCCACCGTGATCACCCGCGGCCCGCGCCGGCCCGAGGTCGCCCTGACCTTCGACGACGGCTTCTGCCGCACCTGCGTCGCCGCGCTCGTGCGGGCCGTGGAGCGCACCGGCGCCCACGTCACGTTCTTCCCGAACGGCACCTACGCCCGGTCCTGGGAGGCCCAGGCTCCGGCGATCCGCCGGCTGATCGCCCGTGGCCAGGTCGTGGTCGGCAACCACACCTTCGCCCACGGCAACCCGGCGAGGGAGGGATCCGCGGCCTTCGCCGCCGATCTGGACCGCAACGAGCGCTGGATCGAGAAGACCTTCGGCGTGAGCGGCCGGCCGTACTACCGGCCTCCCTACGGGGCGGTCAGCAGCGACTCGCTGGCGGTCGCCGGCCGGCAGGGCTACACGAAGGTGGTCATGTGGTCCGGGACGCTGGCCGACTCGAACGTGCGGTCGGTCCCCTACGTCGTCAAGGCGGTCAAGGACTGGGCCAAGCCGGGCGCGATCATCCTCGGCCACGGGAACTACCCGGCCACGCCGGCGGGGCTGCCAAAGATGCTCGCGGTCCTGAAGGCCAAGGGGCTGCGGACCGTGACGATCGCCGAGCTGCTGCGGCGGTAGAGCCCACCGCGCGGACGCCGAGCGATCGACGGCGCGCCGCGCCGCCCGCCCGCGGCGCGTCAGGCCGGCCCCCGGCGGCCGACTACCATGGAAGACGACATACACCCACGGGGACGACAGGCTTCGACGTGGCCGGTTCGTGTGGGTGGTCGCGAGCCGAGGT
>CAZEKK010000057.1:10326-11893 GCA_964512905.1 uncultured Solirubrobacteraceae bacterium | reverse complement strand
TCATCCCGATGACGGCGTTCATCGGCGTGCGGATCTCGTGGCTCATGTTCGCGAGGAACTCGGACTTGGCGCGCGTGGCGGCCTCCGCCTCCTCGCGGGCCTCGGCCAGCTCCTCCTCGATCAGCTTCTGTTCGGTGTGATCGATGATCACGCCGTCAAGGCACTGCAGGGAGCCGTCGTCGCGGAAGACCGGACGACCGCGATCCAGAACCCAGCACACGCCGCGGAACTCGTTGACGATCCGGTACTCCAGCGCATAGGGGTAGCCCCCCGACACCGCCGCGGAGATCGTGTCGTGCACGCGGCCACGGTCGTCGGGATGCGTGATCGAGTCGAAGCTGCGCACCGCGTTGCCGACGAAGTCCGACGCCGGATAGCCGGATAGCGAGGCGATCTGCTCGCTGATGAACTCCATGGTCCAGGCCTCGTCGTTCGCGCAGCGGTAGCTCACACCCGGGCTGTTGTCGACCAGCGCCGCCATCTTGGCCGCGGTCTCGGCGAGCTCGGCTTCCATGCGGTGGCGCTCAGTCACGTCGCGCCCGATCGCCACGGACCCGATGGTCGCGCCGTCACCGTCGCGGATCGGGGTCTCGTGGGTGGACATCCAGATGAAGGTCCCGTCCTTGCAGAGCACGCGCGACTCGTGCTGGACGCGCTCCGCGCCGGCGCTCAGCCGGTCGCGGGCCTGGCGCACCGCGTCGGCATCGTCGGGATGGAAGAGCGCGGCTGCGGACCGGCCGACGAGTTCGTCGGGCTCGAACCCCAGCATCCAGGAGGCCGCCGGCGACGCGAAGCGGCAGACGCCGTCCAGGTCGAAGCGCGCGATCAGGTCGGTGGAGTTCTCCACAAGCGCCCGCTGCTGGGCCTCGCTCTCCTGCAACGCCCGCTCGAATGCGCGCCGCTCGGTGACGTCGCGGATGATCGCCAGTAGCCGCCGCTGGTCCCCGGACCCGCTGTCCGACACCGAGATCTCGATCGGGAAGGTCGAGCCGTCCTTGCGGCGGCCCCGTGCCTCGTGGCGCTTGCCGACGTGGCCCGCGCCGCCGCGCCGCGCCATGGCATCGATCTCGGCCTCGTAGACCTCCTGCCCGCCCTCGGACAGCAGCATGCCGGCGCCGTGGCCGATGACCTCCTCGGCTTCGTAGCCGAACATCCGGCCCGCGGCTGCGTTGAACACCTCGACCGTCCCGTCGAGGCTCGCCACCACGATCCCGTCGGCGGCGGCGGCGATCACCGCCTGGGTCTCCGCCGCCCGCTCGCTGGCCTCCGCCGTGCGCTGCGCGACCCGCGCCTCGAGTGTGGAGTTGTCGCGCATGATCGCCAGCCGCGAGCGGCGCACGACGACCGCAACGGCCGCGAACAGAACGACGATGACAACGATCAACAGGGTGTCGATCCGGTCGAGCGCCTTCTGCTCGGCGCGGACGGCGACTGCCGCCGCCTTGCGGACCTGCTCGGCGCGGGTCTGGACCGCGCGGAAGACGGCGTCGGTGGCCTGGTCGGCGGTCGATTCGGGACGAGCGCCGCTGGCAAGGCGCGACCGGGCATCCCGGTCCAGGGCATCGAG
>CAZEKK010000057.1:0-10226 GCA_964512905.1 uncultured Solirubrobacteraceae bacterium | reverse complement strand
TGGTGACGAACCTCCTCACCCCGCTGATCGCGGCCGTCTTCGGCGAGCCGGACTTCTCGGGGCTGACCTTCACGATCAACGACAGCGTGTTCCGCTACGGCGCCTTCCTCAACGCGCTGATCTCCTTCGTGTCGATCGGCGCCGCAGTCTTCTTCGTCGTCATCAAGCCGGCGTCGGCGCTGCAGGCCCGGTTCGGCAAGGACGAGGAGGAAGCCAAGTCCGACGAGGTCGTGGTGCTCGAGGAGATCCGCGACGCGCTGCGGGCGGGGCGGTAGCGCACGAGGGCGTACGCTTGCGGACGGGCGCGTAGCTCAGCTGGCCAGAGCACCTCGCTTACACCGAGGGGGTCGCCCGTTCGAGTCGGGCCGCGCCCATGCCCGGGCGGGGTGCGCTGCGCGCCCCGCCCTCAGGGCCGCCACAGCGAGCGGGAGACGATCAGCCGCTGGATGTCCGAGGTGCCCTCCTCGATCTCCTCCAGCTTGGCGTCCCGCATCCACTTCTCGACCGGGTGCTCGCGCGAGTAGCCGTGGCCGCCGAGCGTCTGGACCGCCGCCCAGGCGGCGAACATCGCGGTCTCGGAGGCGTGGAGCTTGGCCATCGCCGCCTCGGCGGTCACGCGCTCGCCGCGGTCCGCGCGCCGCGCCGCGTCGAGGGTCAGCAGCCACGACGCCCGCACGCGGGTGGCGACGTCGGCGAGGCGGAAGGCGACCGCCTGGTGGCGGTGGATCGGCACGCCGAACTGCTCGCGCTCGGCGGCGTACCGGACGGCGTAGTCCAGCGCTGCCCGAGCCAGGCCGGTCGCCGAGGCGGCCAGTGTGATCCGCGAGCGGTCGAACGTCGCCATCAGGCCCGCGAACCCCTGGCCCTCCGCGCCGAGCCGGCGGTCCGCGGGCAGGACGACGTCGTCGAGGAACAGGTCGGTGTTCGGGATCGCGCGCTGGCCCATCTTGCGGACCGGCGGTCCGCACCGCACCCCTGCGTCGTCGGCGCGCACGAGGAACGCCGTGATGCCCCGCGACCCGGTCCCGGGTGCGACCGTGGCGAACACGACGTAGCGGTCGGCGACGCCCCCGTTGGAGATCCAGGTCTTCTGGCCGGACAGCACGTAGCCGTCGCCGTCACGGCGGGCGGTCGTGCGGATCGAGGCGGCGTCGCTGCCGGCCTCGGGCTCGGTCGTCGCCAGGGCGGTGAGCGGCGGCCGTTCTGGATCGGCGAGCGGCGCGACCCACTCCTCCTGCTGGGCCGCGGTCCCCAGGGCGAGGACGGGCTCGGCGAAGAACCCGCCCGAGGTCACGAGGTTGCCGAGGCCCGCGCAGCCGTGCGACAGCTCCGCCTGGACGAGGCAGCCGGTGAGGCAGTCCTCGAGGCCGCCGCCGCCGAGGCGCTCGGGCAGCATGAAGGCGGTCAGGCCGACGCCGGCGGCCCGCTCCCAGACGTCCCACGGGAAGTCGAACTCGGCCTCGTCGACCGCGGCGGCGCGCGGGCGCAGTTCGCGCGCGGCGAACTCACGGCACAGCGCGCGGATGTCCTCCTGCTCGGGGGTGAGGCCGCTGGCGGGCTCGGGCATCGCGGCACCGTAGATGATCGAGTCCGAATCCGCGCGCGAGGGCGGGCGCGGGGTCGGAATCACTCGACTGGCCCATGGCGGCGGTCGCGCGGGCCACGCGCCGGCGTGCCACCATCGCGGGATGGACACCCGCCTCGCCCTGCGCGCCGCCCTCCTCCAAGCCGCCGGCGTCGCCATCCTCGGCGTCGCCACCGGCCTGGCCCTGCCGCACGACTTCTTCGATGACTGGGGCTGGCTCGTCGGCCCGGCGGCCTGGGTCGCCGCCGCCGTCGCCACCGCGCTCGTGCTGCGGCTGCCGCTCGCCGCGGCGCTGCTCGGCGCGGCCGTCGCCGGCGTGGTGAGCCTGGCCGCCGTGGCGATCGGCGCGCACTGGCTCGGCGCCGCCGTCGCGGTCGTGCTGTTCGCGCTCTGGTGCGGGCGCCTCACCCCGCGCCGCCGCGCGGCGGCGCCGGCCTGAGGCGTCGCCACCGGCGCCAGGGCGCAGTAGGCTCGCCGTCGGTGACCGGCAGCGGCAGCGCGACAGGCCTCGGTCCCGGCGACACGGTCGGGCGGTTCGAGATCGTGCGCCCGTTGTCGCAGGGAGCGATGGGCGCGGTCTACGAGGCGCGGCCGGCGGGCGGAAGCGCTCCGGTGGCGCTCAAGCGCTGCCTGGACCCCGACAACGAGGACCGGTTCGAGATCGAGGGCCGGCTGCTCGGCGCCCTGGCGCACCCGCGCGTCGTGCGAGTGCTCGACGCCTTCCAGCAGGACGGCGCCGGCTACCTCGTGATGGAGCTCATCGACGGGCGCGACCTCAACGCCGAACTCGACCTCCGCGGCGCCCCCGGCCTGCCGGTGGACGAGGCGGTCGCGCACATCACCCACGTCTGCGAGGCGCTGGCCTACGTGCACGCCCAGCAGGTGGTCCACCGCGACGTCAAGCCGGCCAACGTCATCGTCGCCAAGGAAGGCGCCGTGCTCGTCGACTTCGGCATCGCCCGCGAGTTCACCGGCATGGACGAGGGGACGATGGCGATCGGGACGCCGGGCTTCATGGCGCCCGAGGTCATGGGCGGCGGGATCGTCACCCCCCGCAGCGACATCTACGCCGCCGCGGCGACGCTGTGGACGCTGATCGCGGGCCGGCCGCCGCGCTACGGCGACCCCGAGCCGCTGTCGTGGAGCGTGGCCGGCGTGCCCGACAGCGTCGAGCGCGCCCTGCGCCGGGCGCTGGCCCCCGACCCCGAGGACCGCACGCCGTCGGTCCGGGCCTTCGCCGACGACCTCGGGGCTGCGCTCGCGGGCGGCGGCGTCTCCCTGGCCCGGTCGGCGCCGGCGCCCGCCGCGCCGCGCACGCTGCTGGAGGCCCTCGTGCGCGCGGCCGCGGGGGTGTTCGAGGCCGCCGCGGCGTCGCTCGCGCTCGCCGGGTCCGACGGAGCGCTGCGCTATGAGGCCGCGTGGGGCGCCGGGGCCGGGGAGATCATCGGCGTGCGCCTGCGGCCCGGCGAGGGCATCGCCGGCGCGGTGGCCATGAGCGGCGAGGGGCTCGCGATCCCCGACTGCCGGGCCGACCCCCGATTCGCGGCGCGGGTGGCCGAGGGCACGGGCTACGTCCCGATCACGATGCTCGCGGTTCCGCTCGTCCACCGCGGACGCGTGGCCGGCGTGCTCTCGGTGCTGGACCGCCGCGACGGGCGCCCCTACCTCCGCGCCGACGTCGACCGCGCCGCGGCCTTCGGCGATCTCGCCGTCCTCGCCGTCGAGCGCGAGGGCACGGCCGGCGGCTGAGCGGGGGCCCGCCCGCCGCGGGGTCGTACAGTTGCGCCGATGCAGACGGTCGTCCTGACGATCTCGACCTCGGTCGCCCGCGGCGAGGCCGCCGACGAGTCCGGGCCCCTGCTCGCCGCCCTGGCCGAGGCGGCGGGCGCGGACATCGTCGCGGCGGAGGTGGTCGTCGACGACCAGTTCCAGATCGAGGAGCGGCTGCGCACGCACGTCGCCAACGACGTCGTCTTCATCTTCACCACCGGCGGCACCGGCCTCACGCCCGACGACGTGACGCCCGAGGCGACCCGCGCGGTCATCCACCGCGAGGCCCCCGGCTATGCGGAGACGCTGCGCGCCGAGTCGCGCAGCCATACGCCGCTCGGCATCCTCACCCGCGGGGTCGCCGGCGTCGCGGGGCGAACCCTGATCGTGAACTTCCCGGGCAACCCGAAGGCGATCGGGCAGCTGTTCGGCGTCGTCGCCCCGACTCTCGAGCACGCCGCGGCCCAGCTTCGCCGCGAGGCCGGACGGGCCGGCGGGCGGTGACGCCCGCACCGGCGATCGCGCTCAGCGGGCTGGGGCGCGCCTACGGGGAGCGGCCCGTCCTGCGCGACGTGACGCTCGACGTGCCGTCCGGCGCCACCCTGGTCGTCTTCGGCCCCAACGGAGCCGGCAAGTCGACGCTGCTGCGCATCCTCGCGACGCTCCTGCGGCCCCACGAGGGCCGTGCCGAGGTGCTCGGCCACGCGCTCCCCAAGGAGGCCTGGGCCGTGCGGGGGCGGATCGGCCTGCTCGGCCACGACCCGCTGCTCTACCGCGACCTCACCGGGCACGAGAACCTCCGCTACCACGCGGCGCTGCACGGCGCGCCCGCGGCGCGCGTCGACGCCGTCATCGACGCGGTCGGCATGACCCGCCGCGCGGGCGACCCGGTGCGGACGCTCTCGCGCGGGATGGTGCAGCGCCTGGCGATCGCGCGCGCCGTGCTCCACGAGCCCGACCTGCTCCTGCTCGACGAGCCGTGGTCCAATCTCGATCCGGCCGCCGCCGAGCTGGTGGCGCCGCTCATCGGCCGGGGCGCCGGCCCGACCCGGATCGTCACCAGCCACGATCCCGCCGGCGGCCTCGCCGAAGCCGACCTCGCGCTCGGCTTGCGCGGCGGCGCGCCGGCGCTCCTGGGACCGGCCGCGTCGATCACCGCGGCGCAGATCGGGGCGCTGTACCGGTGAGCACGGTTGCCGCCCTGCTGCGCAAGGAGCTGCGCCTGGAGTGGCGCACCCGCGAGTCGGTGCCCGCGATGGCGCTGTTCTCGGTGACGACCTTCGTGGTCTTCCACTTCGGGCTGGACCGCAACTCGCTCGACGGCGACCTCGCCGCCGGGGTCTTCTGGGTCACCCTGCTGTTCGCCGCGATGCTCGGGATCAACCGCCTGTTCGTCGCCGAGCGCGAACAGGGCGGCTTCGACGGCTTCCTGCTCTCGCCCGCGGACCGCACGGCGCTGTTCGCCGCCAAGGCGATCGCGCTCGTCGTCTACCTGACGGTCGTCGAGATCGTCGCGGTGCCCGCGTTCGCGGTGCTGCTGCTCGGCCCCTCCCCGTGGCCGGGGCTCCCGGAGCTGATCGCCCTGCTGGCGCTCGCCAACGTCGGCATCGCGGTCGTCGGAACCCTGGCGTCGGCGCTCGCGGTCCAGACGACCGCGCGCGACCTCGTGGCGCCGCTGATCGGCCTCCCGCTCCTGGTCCCGGTGGTCATCGCCGCCGCGCAGGCCGCCACCCCGCTGTTCGCCGACCCGAGCGGCGGGGTGCCGGGGAAGTGGCTGGCCGTCCTCGGCCTCTATGATCTCGTCTTCGCGCTGCTCGCCTTCGCAGTGTTCGACTTCCTCCTGGAGGACTGACGTGTACGGCAAGGGCCTTCGTCCGCTCGCACTCTCCACCGCCTTCACCCTGACCGCCGCGTTCGCGCTGGTCTTCTTCTACGCGCCCAACGACGCCGACCAGGGCTTCGTCCAGAAGATCTTCTACCTGCACGTCCCGCTCGCCGTCGTGGCGCTGTGCGGCTTCATCGCCGGCGGGATCATGGGCATCCAGCACCTGCGGACCGGCGACCGCAAGTGGGATCTGCGCTCCTACGTGTCCATCCACCTCGCCCTCGTGCTGGCGCTGGGGGCGCTCATCACGGGCTCGATCTGGGCGAAGGCGGCGTGGGGACACTGGTGGGTCTGGGACGAGCCGACGCTCGTGTCGTTCCTGATCGTCTTCCTCCTGTACTGCACCTACCAGCCGCTGCGGTTCTCGATCGAGGATCCCGAGCGCCAGGCCCGGTACGCCTCGGTCTTCGCGATCGTCGCGGGCGCGTTCGTCCCCCTGAACTTCCTCGCCGTCCGCCTGGCCGAGTCGCTCACCCACCCGCGCGTACTCGGCACGACCGGGGGCAGCATGCCCGGCGAGATGCGGATCACGTTCCTCGTCTCGCTGCTCGGCATGGCCATGCTGTTCGTGACGCTGTGGCGCTACGAGATGGCCGCGAAGCACACGAGCGCCCAGTTGCGGGCGCTGAAGCGGCGCCTCGGCGGCGACGACGCCGTCGCGCCGCGCGGTCGCAGCGCGGCGCCGTCGATCCCGGCCCAGGCGGGCCGCTGATGCCCGCGCTGCCCCTCGACGAGGCCGGGAAGTACGTCGCGGCCGCCTACGTCGTCTTCGTCGCGCTCCTGCTCATCTACCTGGCGATCATGGCCGGCAAGCTCGCCCGGACCGAGCGCGCCCTCGACGAGCTCAACGACCTCGCCGCTCGTGCCGACGACCCGGCCGAGGAGCCCTCGGCGCCGTCCGAGGCCGGCCGTCCGCTCGTGGAGGAGCGCTCGTGAGCGAACTGCTCGCGGTCGGCATCTCCCACAAGACCGCTCCGGTGGCCCTGCGCGAGCGGGTCGCCGTCCTCGACGGGCGCATGCCGGATTTCCTGGAGGAGCTGACCGAGGACGGCGAGGTCCGTGAGGCCGCGGCGATCTCGACCTGCAACCGCACCGAGATCTACCTCGTGGCCGGTGACCAGGTCGCCGCCGAGACCGCCGTGCTCGCGCGGCTGGCGCGCAAGGCCGGGATCCGGCCGACCGAGCTGGCCGGGCACCTGTACTCCCTGCGCAACTGCGACGCGGCCCGCCACCTCTACCGCGTGACCGCCGGCCTGGACTCGATGGTCCTCGGCGAAGCCGAGATCCAGGGGCAGGTCAAGCGCGCCTACGACACCGCGCTCGCGGCCGATGCGACCGGGCCGATGCTCAACCGCCTGTTCTCCGCGGCGCTGGCCACGGGCAAGCGGGTGCGCACCGAGACGGCGATCTCCGCCTCGCGGGTCAACATCTCGACCGTCGCCGTGCAGCTTGCCCGGGAGGCCCTCGGCGCCCTTGCCGGCCAGCGCGTCGTCGTCCTGGGCGCGGGCGAGATGAGCGAGCTCACCGCCCGGGCGCTCGCCGACGAGGGCGCCGACCTCGTGTTCGTCGCCTCGCGGCGGCGCGAGCGCGCGGAAGCGCTCGCCCGCCGGCACGGCGGCACGGTCGTCGGCTTCGACGCCTTCCCCGATGAACTCGTCCGGGCCGAGATGATGGTCGCCGCGACCGCCTCCCCGCACCCGATCGTCGAGCACGACCCGCTCGGCCACGTCATGGCCCAGCGCGGCCACCGGCCGCTGCTGATCGTCGACATCGCCGTCCCCCGGGACGTCGATGCGCTGTGCGCCGACGTGCCCGGGGTGACCCTGCGCGACATCGACGACCTGCAGGCCGTCGTGGCCCGCAACCGCGGGATTCGCCGGGCCGAGGCGCTGCAGGCCGAAGGCATCGTCGAGGAGGAGATCGAGCGGTTCGCCGGCTGGCTGGGCACGCTCGAGGTGATCCCGACGATCGCCGCCCTGCGCCAGCACGGCGAGGCGATCGTCGACGGCGTCCTGGCCGAGAACGAGGGCCGCTGGGAGTCGCTGACCGACGCCGACCGCGCCCGCGTCGAGGCGGTGGGCAAGGCGATCATGAGCCGCCTGCTCCACGACCCCACGCTGCGCATGAAGGAGGCGGCCGACGAGAAGGCCCACGCCCGCCTGCAGACCGTGCGCGAGCTGTTCGGGCTCGAGGACGCCGACGAGTCCGAGCGCCCGGCGCCGGCTGCGCCCGCCGAGGTGCGCGCGCTGCCGCGCCGCGCCGCCGACCGTCGGTGACCGCCGGCGCGCGGTCGCTGCGGATCGGCACGCGCGGGAGCGCGCTTGCGCTCGTGCAGGCCCGTGCCGTCGCCGCCGCGCTGACGGCTGCCGGAGCCGCGACCGAGATCGTGGAGATCACCGTCACCGGCGACCGCGGCGCCGGCGCCGGCGACAAGTCCCGCTGGGTCGCCGAGATCGAGGCCGCGCTGGTCGCCGGCGAGATCGACGCTGCCGTCCATTCGGCCAAGGACGTGCCCGGCGACCTGGCCGCGGGGACCGAGATCGCCGCGGTCCCCGCGCGCGAAGACCCCCGCGACGCCCTCTGCGGCCCGGCGGCCACGCTCGGGGACCTGCCGCCGGGCGCGCGCGTCGGGACGAGCAGCCTGCGGCGCCGAGCCCAGATCCTCGCGGCTCGCGACGACGTCGAGGTCCTCGATCTGCGCGGCAACGTCGACACCCGGCTGCGCAAGCTCGCCGACGGGGAGGTCGACGCCGCGGTGCTGGCGCTCGCCGGGCTGGCCCGCCTCGGTCGCGCCTCGGCGGCGGCCGCAGCGCTTCCGGCCGACCGCTTCGTTCCCGCACCCGGGCAGGGCGCGCTGCTCGTCCAGGCCCGGATCGGCGATGCCCCCGCCGCCGCCCTCGCCGGCCTCACCGACCCGGCGGCGCTCGCCTGCCTGCGCGCCGAGCGCGCGCTGTGCGCGGCGCTCGGCGCCACCTGCCGCACGCCGGTGGGCGCGCTGGCGGTGCCCGACGGCCCGGACGGCCTCGAGTTGCGGGCGTTCGTCGGGCTGCCGGACGGCTCGGCCTGGACCGCCGACCGCCTCGCCGGCCCCGCCGACGACCCCGACGCCCTCGGCCGGCGCGTCGCCGAGCGGCTTCTGGCGGCCGGTGCCGGCCCGCTGCTCGCTGACGCCGAGCAGGCTGGCGCGGCCCCGTCGTCGTAGGCTGTCGCCGCCGCCCTTCGCCATGACCGACCGTCCGCCTTCGCCCCCGTCCGCCGCCCCCGGCCGCGTCGCCCTCGTCGGCGCCGGCCCCGGCGACCGCGGGCTGATGACCGCCCGCGCGCTCGATCTGATCGCGGAGGCCGACGCCATCCTCTACGACCGGCTGATTCCGGACGGCGCGCTCGACGGCGCCCGCGCAGATGCCGACCTCGTCTACGTCGGCAAGCGGCCGGGGGCGCCGTCGATGCCCCAGGAGGAGATCGACGCGGCGCTCGTGGCGCGCGGCCGGCAGGGCGGACTGACCGTGCGGCTGAAGGGCGGCGATCCGTTCGTGTTCGGCCGCGGCGGGGAGGAGGCGCTGGCCCTGCGCGCGGCGGGAATCCCGTTCGAGGTCGTCCCGGCCGTCACCGCCGGCATCGCCGCGCCGGCGTACGCGGGCATCCCGGTCACCCACCGCGACCGCGCCAGCGCAGTCGCCTTCATCACCGGCCACGAAGACCCCGGCAAGCCCGAGTCGGCGATCGACTGGGGGGCGCTGGCGCGCTTCCCGGGGACGCTCGTGTTCTACATGGGCGTCGGACGGCTGCCGCGGATCGCCCAGGCGCTGATCGACGCCGGCCGCCGGCCCGACGAGCCGGCCGCGGTCGTGGAGCGCGGCACCCTCCCCGGCCAGCGCACCGTGGTTGCGACCGTGGCCACGATCGCCGACGCCGCGGCAACGGCCGGCGTCGGCCCCCCGGCGATCACGCTGGTCGGCGACGTCGCCGCCCTCCATGCCGACCTGGCCTGGGCCGAGGAGCGTCCGCTGCACGGCCGCACGGTCGCCGTCACGCGGGCCCGCGCCCAGGCGAGCGGCCTTGCCGCCCGCCTGCGGGGCCTCGGTGCGGCGACCGTCGAGTCGCCGGCCATCCGAATCGTCCCGCTCGACGGCCCGGCGCCCGATGTCGCATCCTACGACCTCGTCTGCCTCACGAGCCCCAACGGCGTGCGCCTGCTCTTCGACCGCCTCGCCGCCGCCGGGCAGGACGCCCGCGCCCTGGCCGGCGCCACCGTGGCCGCGATCGGGCCCGGCACCGCCCGGGCGCTGCGCGAGCACGGCATCCGGGCCGACGTGGTGCCCGAGCAGTTCGTGGCCGAGTCCCTCGTCGCCGCGCTGGCCGACCTGCCGGTGCGCCGGGCGCTCGTGGCCCGGGCGGCCGAGGCCCGCGACGTCCTGCCGGACGCGCTGCGCGCGCGGGGCGCCGACGTCGACGTCGTCGCGCTCTACGAGACCGTCGCCGAACCGCTCGACGAGGCCGCGCTCGCCGCCGCACGCTCCGCCGACTACGTGACGTTCACGTCCTCCTCGACGGTCCGCTTCTTCCTCGAGGCGGCGGGGGGCGACGCCGGCCTGTCGGCCGCCACGCGGATCGTTTCGATCGGCCCGGTCACGAGCGAGACGCTGCGGGCCGCAGGACTGGCGCCGCACGTCGAGGCGACCCAGCACGACATCGACGGCCTCGTCGCCGCGCTGGTGGCCGACGCGTCGGCCCCAGCCATCTAGGTGCGCGGAGACCGCCCGTCAGCAGCCGTCGTCGGGGCCGGGATCTTCGGCGCCTCGATCGCCGACGCCCTTGCCTCCCGCGACTGGTCGGTGACCCTCGTCGAGCAGGCGGCGCCCGCGCATCCCCGCGCGGCGTCGGGCGACACGTCGCGCGTCTACCGCTGCGGGCACGGCGACGACCTCGACGACGCGTGGCACACCCGCTCGGCCCGGGCGGCCCGCGACGGCTGGCTCGCGCTCG
>CAZEKK010000056.1:7823-11899 GCA_964512905.1 uncultured Solirubrobacteraceae bacterium | reverse complement strand
AGCGGCGACTGCTCGCCCATCGCCCACAGCACGGCGTCGGTGATGTTGGACTTGCCCGAGCCGTTCGGGCCGACGATCACGCTCACGCCGGGGCCGAACTCCAGGCGGGTTCGGTCCGGGAACGACTTGAAGCCCTTGACCGTGATCGACCTCAGATGCACGCCGTCAGCCCTCCGTGTCCGGACCGAGCGCGGCGTGCGCCGCCGCCTGCTCGGCGGCCTTCTTCGTCCGGCCCGAGCCGCGCCCGACCTCCTCGCCCTGCACGGAGGCCGTCACGACGAACGTCCGGTCGTGCGGCGGCCCGTCCTCCGCGACCACGGCGTAGGCGACGACGTCGCCGTGCCGGGCCAGCCGCTCCTGCAGCGTGGACTTGAAGTCGACCGAATGGCCGATCGCCTCGGCGATCTCGGGCGCGAAGGCGTCCACGACCGCTGCCGCGGTGGCCTCGAACCCGAAGCCGAGCTGGCAGGCGCCGATCATGGCCTCGCAGACCGACGCGAGCACCCGCTCGGTTCGGACCAGGGCCGCCTCGTGCTCGGATCCCGGGGCGGGCGACGCGGCCAGCAGCCGCTCGGGCAGGCCGAGCCGCTCGGCCACCGCGGCACACGACGGCCCCGAGACGGCCTGGGCGCGGATCTTCGTGAGCTCGCCGGCGCCGAACTGCTCGGGAGGAAGCCGCGGGTAGAGGTCCAGCGTGACCGCCAGCGCGAGGACACTGTCGCCGAGGAACGCCAGCCGCTCGTAGGAGTCGGCGCGACGCTCGCTCCACGAGGCGTGCGTGAGCGCCTGCCGGGCGAGCTCGTCCGGAAGGGCGTCGATCAGCTCGGCGAGCGTGCGCAGCGCTCAGGGCCCCGGCTCGGCGTCGGCGCCCCCCGCGGGCGGGCGGTGGGAGAGGATGTGGTCGACGGCGGCGCCGACGGTCAGGATCTTCGCCGCGTCCTCGTCGGAGATCGCGACGCCGTAGGTGTCCTCGAGCTCCTGCACGAGCGTGTAGAGATCGAGCGAGTCGGCGTCGAGATCCTCGCGAAAGCGCGTGGACTCGTCGATGTTCGCCGGATCCACCTCGAGCTCGTCGGCGAGATGGTTCCGGATCAGGTCAAGGACCTCCTCCCGGTTCATGGCCACGAAACGCTAGAGGCGTTACCGGACGGCGCGCTCGCCCGCGGCGGCAGGCGGCGTGCGCAGCGCGCCGGCCGCCTCGAGCGCGGCGTGCGTGCGCCCGACGACGTCCTCGCGGACTCCCCGGCCCGCCAGCTCGATCGCGCGAGCGAATCCGTGCCGCGTGAACCGCCCGTGCGGGACGACGCCGAGATGGCGCAGCCCGAGCAGGTAGGCCCCGCCGGGCCCCTCGGGATCGATCTCGTCGCGCAGGCCGCGCAGCGCGGGCCGCAGCAGCATCCCGCCGGCCTTGGCCCGCGGGCCCGACGCGGCCCGCTCGCGGACGGCACCGATGATCAGCCCGGAGATCGCCTCCATGAGCTTGAGCGCGACGTTGCCGGTGAAGCCGTCGGTGACGACGACGTCCGCCACGCCCGACGGGACCTGCGTGCCCTCGACGTTGCCGACGAACTCCATCCAGTCGACCGCCCCCGCCCGCTCGGCCAGCAGCGCGTGGGTCTCGACGACGAGCGGCGTGCCCTTCGTCGGCTCCTCGCCGTTGGAGAGCAGCGCGACCCGCGGGCGCTCGATCGCCAGCACGGCGCGGACGAAGGCGGCGCCCATGAACGCGAACTGCACGAGGTGCTCGGCCCGCACCTCGACGTTGGCGCCGACGTCCAGCAGCGTGATCGGCCGGCCCGGCGCCGGCATCGGCGTGGGCAGGGCGAGGGCCGGGCGATAGATCCCCGGGGCGCGCTTGAGGTGGAAGAGGCCGGCCGCGAGCGCCGAACCGGTCGACCCGCCGGCCACGAGCGCGTCGGCGTCGCCGCGCGCGACCGCCTCGGTGGCCTGGACGATCGAGGCCTCGGGGGTGCGCCGGACCGCATGCGCGGGGTCGGCGGCCTTGGCGATCGAGACCGGGGCGTCGACGACGGTCACGCCGTCGGCCACGGGGCCGACCTCGGCGGCGGGGCCGAAGATCACGCTGTGGACGCCCTGCCGGGCAGCGATCGCCGCCCCGGCCGCCACCTCGGCCGGGCCGAGGTCGGCGCCGTTGGCATCGACGGCGACGGTGATGGGCCGGTTCACGGCCCGGACCTACCCGTGATCGTGGTCGTGCGCGTCCGGCACCGACACGGCCTCGCGCCCCGCGTAGTGGCCGCAGACCGGGCAGACCCGGTGCGGACGGCGGGGGCTGTGGCACTGCGGGCAGGCGTTGAAGGACGGCGCCGCCATCTTGTGCTGCGCCCGGCGCTTGCGGGTGCGGGCGCGGGCCTGCTTTTGCTTGGGGACGGCCATGAGGCGGTTGAGGGTAGCAGCGGCAGGCCGCTCAGCCGCCGCCGAGATCCCGCAACGCGGCCCACCGCGGGTCCGGCGGAGCCTCGTGGCGGTGCTCCGGCCCGGCCTCGTTGAGGTTTGCCCCGCACTGCGGGCACAGGCCGGCGCAGTCGGCGTGGCAGAGGATCTGCGCGGGCAGCGCCAGGCCGAGCGCATCGCGGACCCACGCGCGGAGGTCCAGCACCCCGTCGCGGACGTACGGGCTGCGCAGGTCGTCGCCGCCGCCCGGCTGGTCGACCTCGCGGGCGTCGACCTCGAAGGCCGGCGCCGCCGGCTCCAGGCAGCGCATGCACGGGCCCGACACCGTCGCCCTGAAGCGGATCCGCAGGGCGTACCCGCTGTGCGCGGTGCGGTCGACGTCGAGCCGCACCGCGAGCCGTTCGGGGCAGACCGAGTAGGCCTCCCCGCCGAACGAGAACGCGGGGGCGGGGACCTCGAGGTCGAGGCGCCGGCCTTCCCCGGAGCTCAGCTTCAGGCGCCCGAGGTCGAGGTCGTCGGCGAACTGCGCCATGCCGACGAGGGTAGCGAGGACAGGCGGACGAACCAGCGGGACTCGTCTCGCCACGGCTCGCCGGCGGCGAAGCCCGCGACCGCGGCGACCGCCGCGACAGCATCGGCTCCCACGCGTGCCCAGGGGAAGGGAGCGCTCTCGGTGGCGTCCGGGCCGATCAGGCGCAGCTCGTGACGGCGCAGCCCGGTCCCCGGCCGTTCGAGCTCCGCAACGACGGTCCCCCCCGGGAGGAGCAGCTGCCGCACGCGGGTCAGCAGCGCGCAGGGGTCGCCGCCGATCCCGATGTTCCCGTCGAGCAGCAGTGCGGTCGCGTAGGCGCCGGCGCGCGGGACCGGACCGAACACGCAGCCGCGCACCGCGCGGGCCCCGCGCCGGCGGGCGAGGGCGACGGCGGCAGGGGCGACGTCGATGCCCAGCGCCACCGTGCCAGCCGCCATCAACGCGAGCAGGTGGCGGCCGGGCCCGCAGCCGATGTCGAGCACGGGGCCGCGCGCCCCGGCGAGCGCGCGGCCGTCGGCGGCGGTGGTCGCGCCGAGCCAGCGGGCGACGTCGAACGGCAGGACGGCGCCGTCGCTCGTCCGGACGCGGTGGCGGACCTCGCGGCCGCGAGCGGCGGCGGCCAGGGCGGCGCCGTAGAGATCGACTGGCGCCGGCGACACGAAGGACGCCGCACTCCGGCCGGCGGCAACCGTCCGGACACCGGGTTCGAGAGGCGCCGCTGCGGTGGCCGGCGGGGGACTCATGCCGCGGCGCACAGCGCCGCGTCGACTGCGGCCACCGCCTGCGGGAATCGGGCCGCAGGCGGCATCGCGGCCGCGGCGGCGCGCGCGTCCTCGAATCGGTCGACATCCCGCAGGGGAGCAAGCTCGCCCCAGCGCAGCCCCAGCTCCGCCAGGCGGGCGCGCTGCGCCGCCCCGGTCGTCGCGGAGCTCATGGGCACGCCGCGAAAGACCCGGGGATCGGGCCGGCGCAGGCCGATCGCCCAGTACCCGCCGTCGGGGGCGCCGCCGAGGACCGCATCGACGCCGGGCTCCCCGAGGGTCCGCAGCGCGGCGACGAGACGGCCAGGCCCGGCCTGCGGCGTGTCCATGCCGATGAGCAGCGCCGGCCCGCCGACGTCCGCGAAGGC
>CAZEKK010000056.1:3426-7723 GCA_964512905.1 uncultured Solirubrobacteraceae bacterium | reverse complement strand
GAGCGTGTCGGCGAGCGCCGCCTCGGCGATGCCGGCGGCCTGCGCCGGCGTGCAGGGCGGGCACAGGCGCGTCTTGCTGCGGCCGGGGACCGGTGCCTTGGCGATCACGATGAGCGCGCTTCGCGTCATGCCAGCGCCGCCGCCATGTCGCGGACCGCGCGGACGGTGCCGCGCACGGTCCCGGTCACCTTCGAGGCGCCGCCCGCGCGGGCACGGTAGGTCACCGTTCGCTCCTCGATCCGCCACCCCGCAGCCGCGGCGCGCAGGACCATCTCCAGCGGGTAGCCGAAGCGGCGGTCGGCCAGCGCAAGGCCGAGCAGCGCCTCGCGGCGGCCGGCGCGCATCGGCCCGAGGTCGTGCAGCGGCAGGCCGGCCCGGCGGCGCAGCTCGAAGGCCAGGGCGCGGTTGGCCAGGCGGGCGTGCCGCGGCCAGGCCCCGGGCAGGGGGACGCGGGCCCCGAGCACGAGGTCCGCGGCACCGGAGCCGACGGGACCGGCGACACGGTCGAGCTCGGCGGGATCGAGCGAGCCGTCGGCGTCCATGAAGCAGACGACGTCGGCCCGGGCGGCCAGCAGCCCGGCGTGGCAGGCGGCGCCGAAGCCACGGCGCGGCTCGGCGACGACTCGGGCGCCGAGGCTGCGGGCCAGGGCGGCAGAGCCGTCGGTCGATCCGTTGTCGACCACGAGCGGCGAATACCCCGCCGGCATCGCCGCCAGCACGGCGGGCAGCGCCTGCGCCTCGTCGAGCACGGGGAGGATCACGTCGGGCATCGACCGGCACGCTAGGCCCGGGTCCTTACAGGCCGGAGAACGGGCGCTTGCCATTCGATGAACAGGCCATCCGAAGCCTCCCGAAGGAGGCGATCGACCCCTACGGTGACCGCGTGCCCGTGTCTGCCGACGCTGCTCCGCCGGCCCTGCCCCTCGCCCTGAATCCCGCAGACGGCGGGCCCGCACGGCCTGCCCGGGCCGAAGCGGCGACAGGCGCGGCAGTTGCGCAGGCTGGCGGCGCGGCGGCCGCCGCGACCGGCGGCGCCAGGGCCGCAGCCTGGGCGCCGATCGCCGCCGGCGTCGCGGCGTGGGCCGGCCTCGTGGCCGCGGGACGCCTGATGGCCGTCCCGCTGCAGGCGGACGACTTCCGCATCCACATCGGCAATCCGCCGCTGGTCGGCTCGCTGGACTGGCATCCGGGCGCGGGGCTGCTCGGCGCGATCGCGATCGCAGCGGCGGCCGTGGCCGCGGGTCCTCGCCTGGCGGTGACGCTGCGCTGGAGGATCCTGCTCGCGTCGGCGTGGGGGCTGGCCGGAGCATGGGCCTTCGCGCTCGCCGCGGCGGACGGCTTCGATGCCGTCTCGGCCCCGCTCGAGACGCGATACGAGTACCTCCACGACCTGCACCGGGTCGGCAGCCCGGGCGAGTTCCTGGCGACGTTCACCTCACGGATCGGGGAGTTCGCCACGCACACGAAGGGCCACCCGCCCGGGTTCCTGGTCGGCACCTGGCTCCTCGATCAGGCCGGCGTCGGCGGATCGCGGCCGCTCGCGCTGCTCGTGATCGCCCTCGGCGCGCTCGCCGCAGCGGCCGCGCTCGCCGCGGCGCGGGCGCTCGCGGGCGAGCGCCACGCCCGGGCAGCCGCGCCCTTCGTCGCCCTCTCCCCCGCGGCGATCTGGATCGCCACGTCGGCCGACGCCGCCTACCTCGGGCTGTCGACCGTCGGCCTCGCCGCACTGGCCGTGGCCTGCGTCGGGCGGGGCCCGCGCAGCGACGCGGCGGCCGCCGGCGCCGGCGCGCTGCTCGGCATCGCGCTGATCTCGTCCTACGGGGTCGCGCCGCTCGGTGTGGTCGCGCTGGCCATCGCGCTCGCCACGCGCCGCGTGCGTCCGGTCGTGATCGCCGGCGCCGCGGTCGCCGCTGTCCTTGCGGCCGCCGCCGCGGCGGGCTTCTGGTGGCTCGACGGGCTCCAGGCCACCCACGACCTCTACGCCAGCGGCATCGCGGGCCGCCGGCCGTACACGGAATTCCTCGTCATCAACCTCGCCGCCTTCGCGCTCGCGCTTGGCCCGGCGGCAGCCGCCGGCCTCGCCGCGCTGCGCGGGCGGGCGGCGTGGTGGCTGCCCGGTGCGGCGCTCGTCGCCGTCGCCGCTGCCGACCTCAGCGGCCTGTCGCGCGGCGAGACCGAGCGGATCTGGCTGCCCTTCACCCCCTGGATCCTCCTCGCCGCCGCCGCGCTGGCGTCGGCGCGCGGGCGCCCGTGCCGCGGCTGGATCGCCGCGCAGGCCGCGCTGGCGCTGGCGCTGGCCGCCGGCACGAGGTCGCCGTGGTAGGGCGTGTGCAGGCACCCCGGTCGCACGACCGGGCGGGCCACGGCGCCGGGCGTTCCGCCGCCGGTGCGCTGCTCGCCCCGGCCATCGCCGCCGGCCTGGCCGGATGTGGCGGGGAG
Organism: uncultured Solirubrobacteraceae bacterium; assembly: GCA_964512905.1. Classification (GTDB taxonomy): domain Bacteria; phylum Actinomycetota; class Thermoleophilia; order Solirubrobacterales; family Solirubrobacteraceae; genus CANJIV01. The sequence continues at coordinate 5,284 of CAZEKK010000056.1, read as the reverse complement.
CCCGCCGCGCCCGCGCCGCCGCCGACGGCGCTCCTGGCCCCGGTCGCCGACGTGGCAGCCCTCGCCCCGCTGCCGGATGGCGGGGTCCGCGTCGGGGAGCGGCGCACCGGGCGGATCCGCGACGTTGCCCGCGCGGGCCGCCGTCCTGGGCCGGTGCTGGCACGGATCGCGGTGTCGACCTCGGGCCAGCGCGGCCTGCTCGGCCTCGCCGTCGACGGCCGGGGGCGCACCTTCGCCGCCTGGACGGACCGGCGCCCCGGACGGCGCCTGCTCGTGGCCCAGGTTCTCCCCGGCCCCCGGCGCCTGGTGTGGCGCGGCCCGCGCACCACCACCCTCGCCAACGGCGGCCACCTCGCGGTCGACCGGGGCGGGCGGCTGCTCATCGGCATCGGCGATCTTCAGGACCGGACGCGCGTCGCCGACCCCGGTGCGCCGAACGGCAAGCTCCTCGCGCTCGACTCGGACGGCCCGCCCGGCCAGCGCCCGGCGGTGGTCTCCGGCGGCTGGAACAACCCGTTCGCGTTCACGGTGACACCCGGCGGCGCCGTTTGGATCGCCGACAACGCCGCCGGCACCGCCCCCGAGCGCCTCGCCCGCGGCGACCGGCCGGGCGCTCCGGCCACGACGCTGCCGGCCCGCACGGCGCCCTCCGGCCTCGCGGCGATCTCCGCACGCACGCTGGCGGTCTGCGGCGTGCGCTCCGGCCTGCTGCTGCGCTACCGGACCGAGCCGGACGGTCGAGCGCGCCGCGCTGCCGGGCCGCCGCTGGCGCGCGACTGCCGGCTCGGGGTCGTCCGGCTGGCGGGCGGGCGCCTCGCGTACTCGACCGGCACCGAGATCCGGACGGTCCGGCCGTGATCCTCGTCACCGGCGGCGCCGGCTTCATCGGCTCGCACGTCGTCGACCTGCTCGTCGCCGGCGGCCACGACGTCCGCGTGCTCGACGCGCTGCTGCCGGCAGCCCACGCCGGCAAGCCCGACTACCTGAACCCGGCCGCCGAGACGATCCTCGGCGACGTCCGCGACCCGGACACGATCGCCGCGGCGCTGCACGACGCCGACGCCATCTGCCACCAAGCCGCGATGGTCGGCCTCGGCGCCGACCTCGGCGACCTGCCCGACTACGTCTCCCACAACGGCCTCGGCACCGCCGAACTGCTCGCGGCGGCCGCCCGGGCGGGATTTCGCGGGCCCCTCGTCCTCGCCAGCAGCATGGTCGTGTATGGCGAGGGCCGCTACCGCTGCCCGCGCCACGGCGACGCGGCGCCGCCGCCGCGCGCCGCGGCAGATCTCGACGCCGGCCGCTTCGAGCCGCGCTGCCCGCGCTGCGGGGGCGACCTCGAGCCGCTCCTGGTCTGCGAGGGCGCCGCGACTGATCCGCGCAGCGTCTACGCCGCGACCAAGCTGCATCAGGAGCACCTGTGCGCGGCCTTCGCGCGCGAGCGCGGCGTGCCGCTGACGACGCTGCGCTACCACAACGTCTACGGCCCGAGGATGCCGCGCGACACCCCGTACGCAGGGGTCGCCAGCATCTTCCGCAGCAGCCTCGCCGCCGGCGCCGCCCCGCAGGTCTTCGAGGACGGGGGCCAGCGGCGTGACTTCGTGCACGTCCGCGACGTCGCCCGGGCGAACGTCCTGGCCCTGACGGGCGAGGCCGCACCTGGGACCTACAACGTGGCCAGCGGCACGCCGCGGACCGTCGGCGACCTCGCCGCGGCACTCGCGGACGCCGCCGGCCCGGACGCCCCGCGGCCGCAGGTCACCGGCGCCTACCGCCTGGGCGACGTGCGGCACGTCGTCGCCTCGCCCGCGCGGGCCGCCGACGGCCTGGGCTTCGTCGCGCGGGAGGACTTCGCCGC
>CAZEKK010000056.1:0-3326 GCA_964512905.1 uncultured Solirubrobacteraceae bacterium | reverse complement strand
CGCCCGCGCGGGCCGCCGACGGCCTGGGCTTCGTCGCGCGGGAGGACTTCGCCGCCGGCGTGGCCGAGTTCGCCGCCGCGCCGCTGCGCGACCCGTCCGGAGCCCTGGATGCCTGACGGGCCCACGCCTCCGACCCCGCCGCCGATCGCGCCAGCGCCCGGGGCGCCCGCGCGCCCCGCCCGCGCTCGTGACCGGTTCGCCCGCCTGGCGGCGACGCCGCCGCCCGGGCCCTTCCGGCCGCGGACCTGGCGCAGCCCCCTCCGCGGGCCGTGGCTGACCTCGGTGCTCGGCGCGGCGCTGCTGATCGGCCTGCCGGTGGTCGTCGTCACCGGCTTCCTCAGCTACGCCGCCTACGAGCCGTCGCTCGGCCGCAACAACCTGATCGGCGATCCGGGCATCCTCGACTTCTACGTCTTCGCCTGGCCCACCTCGCCGTCGTGGCTCTACGCCGCGACCCAGGGACTTCACGTCACGGTCGGGATCGCGCTCGTCCCGATCGTGCTGGCGAAGCTGTGGTCGGTCATCCCGCGCCTGTTCGCCTGGCCGCCGGTGCGGTCCCCGCTGCACGCGCTCGAGCGGCTGTCGCTCGCAGCGCTGGTGGGCGGAATCCTCTTCCAGATGGCGACCGGGATCCTGAACGTCCAGCTCACGTATCCGTGGTCGTTCTCGTTCCTGGCCGCGCACTACTACGGGGCGTGGGTGTTCACGGCGGCGTTCGTGCTGCATGTGGCGCTCAAGGCGCCGACGATGGTCCGGGCGTTGCGCGCTCGCAGCGCGCGCGCCGAACTGCGGACCGGCCTGCGACACACCCGCCCCGAGGATCCGGTTGCCGCGGCGGCGATCGAGCGCGAGCCGCCGCCGTCCGGCCTCGTCCCGGCGGCGCCGAGCGCCCCCACGATCTCCCGCCGCGGCCTGCTTGGACTCGCGTTCGGCGGATCCGCCGGCCTGCTCGTGCTCACCGCCGGCCAGTCGATCGGCGGCCCGCTGCGATCCGCGGCGCTCCTCGCGCCGCACGGGCGCTCCTACGGCCCGGGGCCCAACGACTTCCAGGTCAACAAGACCGCGGCGGCGGTCGGCATCGGGGCCGCCCAGACCGGCGGAGCCTGGCGCCTGGCCGTCGTGGGCGCGCGCGCCACGCGCGAGCTGTCACGGGCGGACCTGCTCGCGCTGCCCCAGCACACGGCGGTCCTGCCGATCGCCTGCGTGGAGGGGTGGTCGACGACGCAGGAGTGGACGGGGGTGCGCCTGCGTGACCTCGCCGCCCTGACGCGCGCCGACGACTACGACGAGGTCTACGTCGAGTCGCTGCAGACGGCGGGCTCGTTCCGCCGGGCGTCGCTGAGCGCCGCCCAGGTGCGCGACGGCGACGCGCTGCTCGCGCTGAAGGTCAACGGCGCCGACCTGTCGCTCGACCACGGGTTCCCGGCCCGCGTGATCGTCCCGGCGCTGCCCGGGGTGCACTGCACGAAGTGGGTCGCGCGCCTGACCGTGCGCCGCAACGGAGCGCCGGCGTGACCGCCCGCCTGCGTGCCGCCGAGCCGCTGAAGCTGCTCGTCGCGGTGGCGTCCCTGGCCCTGACCGCGTACGCGTTCTCGAAGCTGCTCGACGGCCCCGCGCCGGTGAACGTCGTCGCGTGGTTCGTCGGCGCGATCGTCGCCCACGACCTCATCGCCCATCCGATGTACACGGCGCTGGACCGCGTCGCCCGCGGCCGGCGCGGCGAGGGCGGGCGCATCACGAACCACCTCCGCGTCCCTGCCGCGCTCTCGGTGCTGATGCTGCTCGTCTTCGCCCCGAACGTCCTCGACCTCAGCGGCGGCCGCTACGAACGGGCCACGGGGCTCTCGCCGGACGTGTACCTGTCGCGCTGGCTGCTGCTGACCGGCCTGCTGTTCGCCGGCGCCGCACTCCTGTACGCGGTGCGGGCGCGCCGAGGCAAGCAGCCGGTCGCGCGCTGAGCGGCCACGGAGCCGGCATCCCGGTGAGCGCGGCGGCGCCGGCTGCCGCTACCGTGCGCCCATGTCCGAATCAGACCTCGAAGTGACCGCATCGACCCCCGACAAGCTGCGCGAGCAGGCGCTGCACCGCATCAAGAAGCGCAAGGACTTCCAGTCGCACGTCGTGGTCTACCTGCTGGTCAACGCCCTGCTGTGGGGGCTGTGGGCAATCGGCGGCGCGGACAGCGACCCGGTTCCGTGGCCGCTGTGGGTGAGCGGGGGCTGGGGCATCGGCCTGGCCTTCAACGCCTGGGACGTCTACGGCCGCAAGCCGATCACCGAAGACGAGATCGAGCGCGAGGTCGGGCGGATCCAGGGCCGGCCCTGAGCCGGCAGCTCAGCCGGACTTCTTCCCGCCGCGCCGACCGACGAGGTAGCCGAGCGCCAGTCCGGCGAGGAGGCTCGCGACGATCACGATGAAGAGCGGCGCCGTCGTCGAGACGAAGAAGAACTTGACCCGGACGTCCTGAAAGTTCGTCAGCGCGAACCAGACGACGAGCACGACGAGCACGAGCGCGGTGACCCGCACCGCGTTGCTGGGCTTCTTCGTGCGGCGCTCGACCTCCCCCGATGTCATCGCCCGGCGAGTCTACGGGGCCGGACGGGCTGCGGGGCGCCGAGCTCCAGGCCAGCCCGCGGCGACCGGCGCCGTGGGCTGCGGCACGACGGGCCGCGGCGTCAGGTCGCCGCCGGCACGGTGAACCGGACCAGGGTGCCGCGATCGGCGTCGGCGAGCCAGATCCGCCCGCCGTGCGCCTCCACGATCGCCCGCGAGATCGCCAGCCCGAGGCCCGCGCCCGCCCGCGTGCGTGGAGCGTCGGCCCCGCCGCGAAAGAACGGGTCGAAGATGCGCTCGCGATCGGCGGCGTCGACGCCGCCGCCGGTGTCGGCGACCTCGATGCGAACCGCGCCTTCCTCGACCTGCGCCCGAACCGTGACGCTGCCATCGGCCGGGGTGTGGCGGATCGCGTTCTGGATCAGGTTGAAGAGCACCCGCTGCAGCTTCTCGGGGTTCGCCGCTGCCGGGGCGATCCCCGGCGGGATCTCCGCCCGCACCGCGACCCCGGACGCCTCCGCCTCCGGCCGCATCGCCTCGACCGTGTCGCCGACGAGCCCGTCCAGCGCGACCCGCTGCACCGACCAGGTGATCTCCCCGGCCTCCAGGCGCGACAGCTCGAAGAGGTCGTCGACCAGCGCGCCGAGCGCACGCACGTGCGTGCCCATCGTTGCGACGTAGCGGCGCCGCGTCTCCTCGTCGACGATGTCGTCGTCGAGCGCCTCGGCGAGCAGGCGCAGCGAGGTGATCGGCGTGCGCAGGTCGTGCGAGAC
>CAZEKK010000055.1:0-11985 GCA_964512905.1 uncultured Solirubrobacteraceae bacterium | reverse complement strand
GACAAGATCCGCCACGACCTCGAGGCGTGGCGCGCGTCGATCGCGACGACGTTGCTCGTGGGCGGCGACGCGGCCACCCTGCGGACCGTGGCCGACCTCGTGCACGGCTGACTCGCGACCCTCCGATCCGCTGATAGGGTCGCGCCGGTGTCACGGGAAGGCGAGCGGCGGCGGCGATTTCGGAGCAGCGCACGCGGCCGGGCGCGGCGGACGCTCGCCGGCGTGGCCGCGGCCGCGATCGCGTGCGCCGCGACCGCGACCACGACCGCGGCCGCGACGGCGAGCGCGGCCGCACCTGAGCGCGCCGGTGCCGCCGGATCGTTCGGCGTCTCCTACCGCCTGCCGGCGACCAACCAGGCGGCGCTGCTGCGGACACGCGGCCTGGCGCTGCGGGTCCGGGCGACCGGCGCCGGCACGCTCGCCGTCGTCGTGCGAGCGCGCCGCCTGACCGGGACCGGCGCGGGCGCGCCCCGCACCGTCGGCCGGCTGACCGCCCGGTTCGCGGCAGGCGGCGCCCGCACGCTCCGCGTGCCGTTCAGCCGGGCTGGCGCCGCGGTCGTCCGATCCTGCGGCGGCCTTCGGCTCACGGTCGAGGTCAGCGCCCGCGCTGCCGGCGGCGCGCTGCCCAACGTCTCCGAGGCGGTCGTCCTCATGGCCGTCGACCGCCCGGCGTGCGTCGCGTCCGCGGCCCGCGGGATCCCGCTGCCGGGATCGGGCCGCTGCGACCCGCTCGATCCGTCCCGCTGCCTGCTGCCGTGGCCCAACGACCACTTCACCCGGCGCGACACCCTCTCGCCCACCGGACGGCGGCTCAGCCTCTCCCCCGCCGCCACGCCCCCGAACGCCGACGGCGTGCGCGTCGACGTCGCCGCCTTCAACCGCAGCGACGGCTTCAGTCCCGGCCAGCCGATCGTGACCAAGATCCCGGGCCTCGACTCTCGCGCGGCCCTGCGGCGCACCGGCGCGGTGCCGGTGACCGACATCGCCCGCAGCTTCGACGAGAACGCACCCATCGTCGTCATCAACGCCCGCACCGGCGCGCGGCAGCCGATCTGGGCGGAGATCGACGCCAACGCTTCGACGCCGCAGGAGGCCGCGCTCCTCATCCGGCCGGCGAAGAACTTCGCCGAGTTCGGCCGCTACATCGTCGCCCTGCGCCGGCTGAAGGCCGCCGACGGGCGGCGCCTGACCCCCTCGCGCGCGTTCCGCGCCTACCGGGACCGGCTGATCACCGCCCGCGGCGACCTCGAGGCTCGCCGGCCGGGCATGGAGGCGATCTTCGCCACGCTCGACAAGGCCGGCATCGCCCGCGACGACCTCGACCTCGCCTGGGAGTTCACGGTCTCGAGCCGCCAGAACCTCTCCGAGCGGCTGCTGTCGCTGCGCGACCGCGCGTTCGCCGACCTCGGCGACACGAACCTCGCCGACCTGACCGTGAGCGGGCGGGCGCCGGCCTTCCGCGTCGACACGGTCACGGAGTTCACCGCGGCCGAGAACCCGAGCACGGCGCGGCGCGTCACCGGCAGCTTCACCGTCCCCTGCTACCTCGACCAGCCCGGGTGCCCCCCGGGGTCGCGGTTCGCCTTCGCACCGGGCGGCCGCCGCCCGCTCCAGATCCCCGGCAACACCTTCGCCGCCACCTTCGTCTGCACGGTGCCGCGCTCGGCCGTGGCCCCGGGCGCGGCACCGGCCCGCGCGGTCCTCTACGGCCACGGCCTGCTGGGCAGCGCCCGGGAGGTCGAGGGCTTCGGCGCGCTCGGCAACCGGGCGAACCTCGTGTTCTGCGCGACCGACTGGATCGGGATGTCGCAGGGCGACGTGCCGAACATCGTCGGCATCCTCGGCGACCTCTCGAAGTTCCCGACGCTGGCCGACCGCCTTCAGCAAGGCCTGCTGGACTTCCTCTTCCTCGGCCGGCTCATGATCCACCCCGCCGGTCTCGGCACGGACCCGGCGTTCCAGGCCGGCGGGCGCTCGGTGCTCGGCCGCGAGCTCTACTTCAACGGCAACAGCCAGGGCGGCATCCTCGGCGGCGCGCTCACGGCGGTGGCCCCGGACCACCGGCGGGCCATCCTCGGCGTCCCGGCCATGAACTACTCGACGCTGCTGCAGCGCTCCACGCAGTTCGGGTCATTCGGGTCGCTGCTCGCCACGTCGTACCGCAGCGCGCTGGACCGCTCGCTGCTGCTGTCGATGATCCAGGTGCTCTGGGACCGCGGCGAGAACAACGGCTACGCCCAGCACCTCACGACGAGCCCCTACGCCAACACCCCGCGCCACACCGTGCTGCTGCTGATGGGCTTCGGCGACCACCAGGTCGCGAACGTCGCCACCGAGGTCCAGGCCCGGACGATCGGCGCCAGCCTGCGGCGCCCCGCCCTCGATCCCGGTCGCGCCACCGACCGCCGGCCGTTCTACGCGATCCCCGGCATCACGCGGTACCCGTTCGCCGGATCGGCGCTCCTCGTCTACGACATCGGCCCGCTGCGCCGCATCGGCGGCCGCACGCTCGGCACGCCGGCGCCGCCGATCACGAACACGCCGCCCACGGTCGGCGTCGACCCGCATCCGGCGGCCGGCGACGAGGCGTGGACCGCCGCCCTCGGCGACGCGTTCTTCCGGCCCGACGGCCGGGTGATCAACCCGTGCGGCGCAGCCCCGTGCTACGCCGACGGCTGGGACGGGCCCTGACGGGCGACGCCCAGCGACCGGCCGCCTACTGCGTGCCCGCCGACCGCTGCGCCTTGGCGCGGTTCTCGAGGTTCCGATGACGCTCGCCCATCGCCTGCACCACGATGAAGGCGATGAGGCCGACGACGAGGATGTTGATCCCGCCGAAGGTGGCGATCAGGCCGATGTCGACCTTGACGGCCTCGCTGGTCGCGACGATGAGGCTCATGCTGGGCCGCAGTATGCCATGCAGCCGCGGCGCACGGGCGCTCAGCGGCCCGCCGGCGGCTTCGCTTCGGCGCGGACGGCCTGCTCGTGCTCGGCCCGCAGCGCGGCCAGGCCGGCGGCACGGCTGATCACCGGCGCGTAGCCGAGCTCGGCGCGGGCCCGTCCGGCATCCACCGTCCCCTCGAGCGCCATCAGCCAGTACGCCATCCGGGTGAGGGGCGGGGCGCCGGGCAGCGGCAGCGCACGCCACGCGGCCTCGCCCGCCGTCACAGCGGCGGCGGCCAAGGGCCGCGGCAGCGAGCGAGACGGGGGCGTGACGCCCTGCGTCGCCAGCAGGTCCGTCACGAAATCCCGGAAGACGACCGGCCCGCCGTCGGTGACGAAGTACGCCGCGCCGGGGGCGCCGCGCCGGGCGGCGCGCACGAGTCCCTCGACCACGTTGTCGACGTGCGTGGTCGAAGTGAGGTGCCGGCCCCCCGCGATCCAGGCGAACTGGCCGGAGCTGACGGCCTCGACGAGGGCCGGCAGGATCGTCGTGTCGCCGGGCCCCCAGACCAGCCGCGGCCGGACGACCACCGTCTCCAAGCCGCGCCCGCTGGCCGCGAGAACGGTCGCCTCGGCCCGGGCCTTCGTCGCCGGGTAGGGCGCGGGGGAGTCGGGACGCAGGGCGGCGTGCTCGTCGGCCTCGACGAGCGGTTCGCCGGCCATCAGGGCCGCCTCGGTGCCGACGTGCACGAGGCGTCCCACGCCCGCGTCCCGGCAGGCAGCCAGGACCGCCTCGGTCCCGTGCACGTTGGCGGCGACGAACTCCTCCCACGGTCCCCACTCCGCCACCGACGCGGCGGCGTGGAAGGCGACCTCGCAGCCCGCGGCCGCCGCCCGCAGCGCCTCCCGGTCCGACAGGTCGCCGCGAACCGGCTCGGCCCCCAGCGCGGCCACGGCGCGCGCGGCGCGGCCCGACCGCGCCAGGGCCCGGACGGCGGTGCCCTCGCCGACGAGGCGGGCGATGAGCCGGCCGCCGACGAACCCGGAGCCGCCGGTGACGAACGCCGTCACGGACCCGCCTCGTCGATCGCCGGCGGGGCCGCGGCGCGCTCGCGCACGCGGCGGCGCACGCGCAGCAGGAGCTGAGCGGCGACCACCAGGCAGAGCACCCCGAAGGCCATCTTGAGGCCCCGCTCGGGCAACGCGTTGGCCAGCGCCACGCCGCCCACGGCGCCCGCCACGGCCAGGACGCCGATCAGGAGCGCCTCGCGCAGGCGGCAGTTGCCGAAGCGGTGCTGCGACCACGCCCCGACGATCGCCACCGGGAGGATCGCCAGCAGCGACGTCGCCTCGGCCTCGATCTGGGTTGCCGACGTGGCAACGAGCAGCGCCGGCACGAAGAGGATGCCGCCGCCGACGCCGAGCATCCCCGAGAGGAGCCCCGCGGCCAGCCCGCTGAGCACGAGCCAGATCACAGCAGCAGGTCGATGGCGACGGCGACGAGCACCGCCGCGAGCAGCAGCGAGATCGCCTCGGCCGGCACGCGCTGCTGCAGCCGCGTGCCCACGACGACCCCGGCCACCGCCGGCAGGCCGAGGGCGGCCGCCTGGCTCAGGTCGACGTTCCCATAGAACGCGTGGGTGATGGTGCCGACGGTCGCGATCACCGCGATCGCCGCCAGGGAGGTGCCCGTGGCCTCGCGCTCGCCGTAGGCCAGCCAGAGCACGAGCAGCGGCACGATCACGAGGCCCCCACCCACGCCGAAGAGGCCCGAGAACAGCCCCGCCGCCGTCCCGACGGCGGCGATCTGCCACCAGCGGCTCGCGGTCGGTGCGTCGGTCGCGGGCATGGCGGCATACTAGAAGCGTGCCCGCCGCGGCCGCGCTCACCGAGCTCCTCGCCCCGCTCCGGTCAGACCCGGGCCGCGCCGCCGTGCTGCTCGACGTCGACGGGACGCTCGCGCCGATCACCCGCCACGCGGAGGACGCCGCGGTGCCGGAGACGACCCGCACCCGCCTCTCGGATGTCGCCAGGACGTACGGCGTCGTGGCCTGCGTGAGCGGCCGTCGCGCGACCGAGGCCCGGCGAATCGTCTCGATCGGCCGGCTCTCCTACATCGGCAACCACGGGATCGAGTTCCTGCGCCCGGCCGCACGCGAGCCCGAGCTCGATCCGGCGATGCGCGACTGGGCCCGGCGGGTGCAGGCGTTCGCGCGCGAGGCCGACACGCCTGCGCTGTCGCGCGTGCGGGTGCGCCTGGAGGACAAGGACGCCATCGCTGGCTTCCACTGGCGCGGCGCGCCGGACGAGCCGGCGGCCGAGGCCGCCGTCCGGGCGATCGCCCAGCGGGCCCACGACGCCGGCCTGGGGACCCACTGGGGCCGCAAGGTCCTCGAGGTCCGGCCGGCCGTGCCGTTCGACAAGGGCGCCGGGATCGAGCGCCTGCTCGACGGCACCGGGGTGCGCGCCGCGGTCTACGCGGGCGACGACGCCACCGACCTCGACGCCTTCGCCGCGCTGGACCGGATGTCCGCGGACGGCCGCCTCGACGCCGCCGTTCGCGTCGGCGTGCGGTCCGACGAGGGCCCGCCCGCGCTCGCCGACGCCGCCGACGTCATGGTCGACGGCACGACCGGAGTGAACCTGCTGCTCGACGCGCTCCTGGGCTCCTGAGGCAGGCGCGGTGCGGTTTCCCGAGTTCCTGCGCACGACCGTCCTGCTCAGCGCCGGCGCCGCCACCGTGCTCGCCGTCGTGACGGTGGCCAGCGCAGTCTTCAACGACCGCGTCACGCTCGTGTGGGCGGGCGCGGCGTGGTGGGCCGGCGCCGCGGTGCTCGGCGCAGTCATCGGCCGGCGGCCCGACACCTCGCCGGCGATCGCGCGACTGCTCTCGGGGGCGCGATCGTCGCCCGCGCTCCCGGAGCTGCACCCGGCCCGGGTCCTCTTCAACCGCCTCTGGCCGCTCCTGATCTTCACGATCGGCGCCGGCGCGCTGGCCTTCCTGGTCCCGCAGGTGCCGGCGATCGCCTGCGGCTTCGCGGTCATCTGGGCGCTCGCCTGGCGCCGGCAGGCGCCCGCGGTCACCGCGATCGAGGATCGCGACGGCGTGCGGTTCTACGTCGAGCGCACGTCGCCGGTGCATCCGATCGAGCTGCTGCGCACGCCCGGGTTCCGCACCACGCTGCCCTCGCCGAACGGCTCGGGACGTCTGGACGAGACCACCGGTCGGCCGGCGTAGCGGGTGCGAGCGTCGGTCAGCACGCCCGGCGGGCGGGCTTGCGGAGCGCCTGCAGGTCCGCCCAGGACCGGGTGTTCGCCACGTCGGCAGCGGTGAGCCAGGCCCGCCGCGCCGTGGCGACGCCGTAGCGCATCAGCGCCAGCGTGCTCGTCCGGTGGGCATCGGAGTCGATGACGATCGTCGCGCCCGCCGCCGCGGCGGCGCGGGCGTGGATGTCGTCGATGTCGCGCCGGTTCGGGTTCGCGTTGATCTCGAGCATCGTCCCGGCCGCGGCGGCCGCCGCGATGACGGCGCCCATGTCGACGTCGTAGCCCGGGCGGCGTCCGAGCCTGCGGCCCGTGGGATGGCCGATCGCGTCGACCTGCGGATGCTCGACCGCCGCGATCAGCCGCGCCGTCATCGCGTCGGCGCCCATCCGAAACGAGGTGTGAACGCTGGCGACCACCCAGTCCAGGCTCGCGAGGAGATCGTCGTCGTAGTCGAGCGCCCCGTCGGGAAGGACGTTGACCTCCGAGCCGGCGAGCAGGCGGATCCCGCCCGCGTCCGCCTCGGCAGCCCGGACGCGCTCGATCTGGCGGCGCAGCTCGTCGGGCGAAACGTCGTTGCCGAACCCGTGCGAGGCGGAGTGGTCGGTGATCGCGAGGTACTCGTAGCCCGCCGCCGTCGCGGCGGCGGCCATCTCGGCGATGGTGGCGTGGCCGTCGGAGGCGACCGTGTGGCAGTGCAGGTCGCCGCGGATGTCGTCGACCGTGACGAGCGCCGGCAGGCCAGGCCCGGCGGCGGCCGCCGCCTCCAGCTCGCCACGGTTCTCCCGCAGCTCGGGCGGGATCCACGCGTAGCCGAGCCGGGCGTAGACCTCCTCCTCGGTCGCGCACCGCGTGGTCGCGCCGTCGGCGTCGTCGAGAATCCCGTACTCGGACACGTGCAGCCCGCGGCGGACGGCGGCCTCGCGCAGCGCCATGTTGTGCTCCTTGGAGCCGGTGAAGTGCTGCAGCAGGTTCCCGAACTGGCCGGGATCGACGACGCGCAGGTCGACGGCCAGGCCGGCGTGGGTGCGGGCGCGCGCCCCCGCCTCCCCGGAGGAGGTCACCGTCTCGATCGCCTCCACGTTGGCGAGCGCCGCCGCCAGGGCGGCGGGATCGGTCGCGGTGGCGATCACGTCGATGTCCTTGACGGTGTCCGCCATCCGCCGCGCCGACCCCGCCAGCTCGACCCTGACGGCCGCGGGATGGGCGCGCAGGGCGGCGACGATCGCCTCCCCCGCGTGGAGCGCCCGGTCGAGCAGGACGCGGGACCGCTCACCGCCGCCGTCGGCCTCCAGCGCGGCCAGCCCGCTCAGGATGTTCGCCTCGGCCTTGGGGCCGAACCCCTTGACCCCGCGCAGGCGCTGCGCCTCGGCGGCCCGCTTCAGCGCCGCCGGCGAGTCGATGCCGAGCTCGTCGAACAGCAGCCGGGCCCGCTTGGGCCCAAGTCCCGGAATCCGCGTCATCGCCACCAGCCCGGCGGGGAACTTCGCCCGCAGCTTGACGGCGGCCGGGATGTCGCCCGTCTCGACGAGGTCGCCGAGCTTCTGGGCGAGCGTGGCGCCGACGCCGCTCAGGTCGGACGCGCGGCCGGCGCGGACCAGCCCGGCGACCGACGACGGCGCGTCCCGCACCGCCCTGGCGGCGTTGCGGTAGGCGACGACGCGATGGATGATCGCCCCGTCGAGTTCGTAGAGATCCCCGAGCTCGTCGAGGGCCTCGGCGATCTGGAGATTCGTGGGATCGGGCATCGGACTGCGCGGCGCCGGCCGCCGCTCGTCTACCTTACGGCGCTTCGTGCGCCGCCCGGCCTGGCTCATCCTGCCGACGTACAACGAGGCCGAGAACCTCGAACGGATCGTGGACGCCGCCGCCGAGGTGCTGGCCCGCGCGGCGCCGGACGGCTTCACGATCCTCGTCGTCGACGACAACTCTCCCGACGGCACCGGCGCGATCGCCGACCGTCTCGCGGCGGCCCGGCCAGAGGTGCAGGTGCTCCATCGTCCGGGCAAGGGGGGCCTGGGGCCTGCCTACCTCGCGGGCTTCGCCGTGGCGCTGGACGCGGGCGCGGGCTACGTGCTCGAGATGGACAGCGACTTCTCCCACGACCCCGCCGATCTTGCGCGGCTCCTGGCCCCGGCCCAGGCCGGCGCCGGCCTCGTGCTCGGCTCCCGCTACGTCCCCGGCGGGGGCGTCGCCGACTGGGGGGCGCTGCGGCGGGTGGTGTCGCGCGGGGGGTGCTGGTACGCCCGCCGGGTCCTCGGCCTCGGCATCCGCGACCTCACGGGCGGCTTCAAGTGCTTCGCGCGCGAGACGCTCGAGCGGATCGACCTCACCGCGATCTCGTCCAACGGCTATGCGTTCCAGGTGGAGATGACCTACCGGGCCGTGCAGGCGGGCGTGCAGGTCGTCGAGGTGCCGATCGTCTTTCGCGACCGGCGGGCCGGGACGAGCAAGATGTCGGCGCGCATCGCCGCCGAGGCGTTCTGGCGCGTCCCGCTGCTGCGGCGCCGACGCGGGCGAACCTGATGCGGCGGCGGTGCCCGGCGCTCAAGGACCGAGCCCGTGCCTGCCGATGAGCACCGGGATGGCCGCCGAGAACTTCGCCCTGGTCCAGGGGCTCCGCGACACCCGCTCGACGCTCGCCGGCTGGAACGACCGGCCCGGGCCGGTGCTCGGCGGCTGGCTGGCCGGGAGCCTGCTCATCGCGGTGGCGCTGCTGCTGTCGGTGTGGGCGGTGGCCGCGCTGTCGACGCCCGATCCGACGCCGCTGAAGCTCGCCGGCGTCAACCGCCCGGCGACGATCGGCGACGCCCTCTTCGTGCTCGGCCGCAACGGCCTCGTGCTGGCGCTGCACGCCATGGCCTGCGTGGCCGGCTTCATCGCCGGCAGCTCGCTCAAGCACGAGGCCCAGCGCTATCACGGCGTGTGGCGCTGGGTGCACGAGAAGGCCGGCCCGCTCGCGATCCTCTTCGTGATCGCGGCGACGACGTTCTCGCTCATCACCCAGGCCTACGTCCTCGGGCAGGGCGCGTCGACCCTCGCGTCCCAGCTCGGGCTGCCGATTCCGGTGCTGCTCGCGGGCCTGCTTCCGCACGCGCTGCCCGAGCTCGTCGCCCTCTTCCTGCCGCTCGCCGCCTGGATCGTCGCCAGCCGGCGCGACGACTGGCACGAGCTGCTCGCCGCGACCTTCGTGACGGTGGCGATCGCCGTGCCGGTGCTGATCGTGAGCGCCGTGGTCGAGGTGTTCGTGACGCCGCATCTGCTCGTCGCGCTCGCCGGGTGACGGCCGGCGGCAGGTCGGTAGGCTGCCGGCGAGCGCTGCGCGAGGTGGCGCCTTGCTTCACTTTGTATAGTGGTAGGCCCCTCCCAAGGAGCACGTGAGATGGCAGGCATCACCGAAGTCACCGACGGCAACTTCCAGGCCGAGGTCCTCGAGTCCGGCACCCCGGTTCTCGTCGACTTCTGGGCGCCGTGGTGCGGCCCGTGCCGGGTCGTGGCGCCGATCCTCGAGGAGATCGCCAGCGAGCGCGACGACCTGCGGATCGTCAAGCTCAACGTCGACGAGAACCAGCAGACGGCCGTCGCCTACGACGTTCTCTCGATCCCGACGATGATCCTGTTCAAGCACGGCCAGGTGGCCAAGAAGGTCATCGGCGCGGCGCCGAAGAAGAAGCTCGAGGCCGAGCTCGAGCCGGCGCTCGCCGCGTAGAACCCGTCTCGGACCCCGCGGGCCGCTGACCGGGAACCGCCGGGCGAGCGCGGCCTCGGCGGCGCCGCGCGGCGTCGCGAGCCCCGACTGGAGGTGACGACGCAGCGATGGGCCAGGCCGTCGGCCAGGTGCTTCCCCTCGCGGTCGCGGTCGCCCTGAGCCCCCTGCCGATCATCGGCATGGTGCTGATCCTGTCTGCGCCGGGCGGACGGGTCACCGGCGTCGTCTTCCTGGCCGGCGCCGTGGCCGGCCTCGCCGTCGTCGCCGGGGGCGTGTTGCTGGCGGCCAATGTCGGCGATGCGAGCTCCGACGGGAGCCCCGCGGACTGGGTGGGCATCGCCAGGCTCGCGCTCGGACTCCTGCTCCTGCGCTTCGCCTGGAGCAAGTGGCGCTCCCGCCCGGGTCCTGGCGAGGATCCCGTGCTGCCAGCGTGGATGCAGGCGGTCGACTCGCTGACGACGGCCCGGGCCGCGGGCCTCGGCGTGCTGCTGGCGGCGGTCAATCCGAAGAACCTGGTGCTCATCGTCGCGGCTGCCGGAGCGATCGCCCAGACCGGCGCGAGCAGCGCCGACCAGGCGGTCGCGCTCGCGGCGTTCGTGGCGATCGGCTGCCTGGGAATGGCGATCCCCGTGGTCATGTCGGCGGTGATGGGCGCACGGGCCACGGCGCCGCTCGAACGCCTGCGCGACTGGATGGCCCGCGAGAACGCGACGATCGTCGCCGTGATCTGCGTGCTGATCGCCGCGAAGCTGATCGGCGACGCGATCGGCGGCCTGGCCGGCTGAGCCGGCGGCCTACGTGCGCGCCACCGAGATCCGCAGCTCGCGGCCGTCGACGGTGGTCCGCGCGCCGTCGCCGCCGGCGTCCCCGTAGGAGATCGCCGTCGCCAGCGTCTCGCCCGCGACGTAGGCCTCGTGGCCGCGGACGGCGTCGAGGACCTCGACCTCGCCGGCCAGCGACAGGGCGATCCGGTCGGAGACCTCGAGGCCGGCGGCCTTGCGGGCGCCCTGGATCGCGTGGACGGCCTCGCCGGCCAGGCCCTCGCGGCGCAGGTCGTCGTCGAGCGCCAGCTCCAGCGCCACCGCATGCGATCCCTCGCGCTCGAGCTGGTAGCCCTCGAGCGGGGCCATCGCAAGCTGAACGTCCTCGGCCGCGAGCGGGTGCTCGCGGCCGTCGATCGCGATGCCGATGTCCCGCCCCTCCCGCAGCGCCGCCGCGACGTGGGCGGCGTCGAGGGCAGCGATGGCGGCCGCCACCTGGGGCATCGACGCGCCGAAGCGCGGGCCGAGCGCGCGGTAGTTCGGCTTGACCGACATCGAGACCAGCTCGTCGGCCTCGGAGACGAAGCGCAGCGCCTTGACGTTGAGCTCCTCGCGGACGATCGCCTCCAGGCGCTCGATCGCCTCGCGCTCGGACCCGGTCGCCACGATCACCGCCTCGTGCAGCGGCTGGCGGACCTTCACCTTCGCCTGGCCGCGCGCGGCCAGCCCGAGGCGGACCGTTTCGCGCGCGACGGCCATCGCCACCTCGAGCCCCTCGTCGCGGCCCTCGGCGTCTGGGAAGTCGCAGAGGTGGACGCTCGGCTCGGCGCCGTCGAGGTTGTCGTAGATCTCGTCGGCCACGAACGGGCAGAACGGCGCCGTGAGCTTCGCGATCGAGACGAGCAGGTGGCGCAGCGTCGCGAACGCCGCCGGGTCGCCGTCCCAGAAGCGCCGCCGCGAGCGGCGCACATACCAGTTGGAGAGGTCGTCGACCAGTTCGGCGATCGCGCGGCCTGCGAACGTGGCGTCGTAGGCGTCGAGCCGGTCGCGAACCTCGGCGGTGGTCGCGTGCAGGCGCGAGACGATCCAGCGGTCGAGGTCGTCGGCGGGCTCCGCCGGCGCGGGCTGGGGGGCGACGCCGTTGACGTTGGCGTAGAGCACGTAGAAGGCGTAGGTGTTCCAGAGCTGCAGCAGGAACTGGCGGACGGACTCCCCGACCGCGTCGACGCTGAACCGGTAGCCGTCCCACGGCTGCTTGGAGGTGAAGAGGTACCACCGGAAGGCGTCGGCCCCGTGGCGATCGATGACCTCCCACGGGGCCACGACGTTGCCCTTGGACTTCGACATCTTCTGGCCCTCGGCGTCGAC
>CAZEKK010000054.1:9207-11993 GCA_964512905.1 uncultured Solirubrobacteraceae bacterium | reverse complement strand
CCGGCCAACGTCCACATGGCGCTGCACCCCGAGCAGTTCCCCAAGGTCCCACGCTGGGCGCTCTACGCGCGCCTGCCGCTCCAAGGCGCGTTCATCGCCTGGACGCTGTGGGCGACCGGCGCGGCGCGCCGGGGCTGAGCCGCACGCAGGCGCCGCGCGGGGTTCGGCCGGCGGCGAGGACCGCCGCTTCGCGCACCGCGACCGCCCGGCAGTCGGCGGCGGCGCGGATCTCGGCTCGCGCCGCGGCCACGGCGGCGACCTGGCCGCGGATGTCCGCCAGGCGCTCGGCGCGCAGCGGGATCGCCGCGGCCAGCAGGAGGAGGAGCAGGGCCGCCGCGGGCCGGTGTGCCGGACGCCGGAGGGCTGCGGCGAGACCGGCTGCGCCCGCGACCGCGAGCACGCACGCCGGGACGAGCACGTAGCGCGCGTCCATCGGGAAGCCCGCCGCGGACGCCAGGATCGCGGCACCCAGCGAGGCCGCGAGCAGGGCCAGCCAGCCGCCCGCGGGCTGGCGCGACGCCTTCGCCGGCCGGGCTTCGTCGCCGACGCCCGTCGCGCCCGGGCGGTGCCTCGCCGCGAGCAGGGCCGCGCCGCCGGCGGCGGCGAGCAGGACCGGCAGGCCCAGGACATCGGCAAGCGCGCGCGGCGCATCGGCGGTCCCGGCGAGCCCGCGGGGCCGGGCGAACGACTCTGCCGCGGTGCGCGTGGCCGCGACGGAGTGCAGCGGATCCCCGGTCACGAGCAGGTCGGCGACCAGCCAGGCGGCGGGGGCGGCGGCGGTCGCGAGCGCCAGGCCGGCGAGGCGCCGCGCTGGAGTCGCCGGCGCCAGCCACCAGACGTAGAGCGCGCCGAGCAGCCACGCCTCGGGGCGCAGCAGGCCCGCCGCCGCGAGCAGGCCGACCACGGGCAGGCCGGCGCGGCGGTGCCGCGTCTCGACGAGCGCCGCGCCGAGCACGAGGGCGAGCGCGACGACGTCGAGGTAGCCCCGCGCGGCGACCGCGGCCAGGCCCGGCGCGGTCGCGACCAGCGCCGCCGCCAGCCATGCTGCCAGTTTGCCGGACCACGCCCGGCCGAGCTGCCACGAGAGCAGGACGGCGGCGCCGTAGCCCAGCGCGGCGGCGCCGACCACGCCGGTCTCGGCGCCCGCCCCGAGCGGCGCCAGCGCCAGCGCGACCACCGTCTGGAGGGGGTGCGGCGTCGGCGCCAGCGCCGCGGCGTAGTCGGGCCCGCCGCCCGCCCCAAGGCCCTGCGCCCAGGCCAGCGCGAAGGCCGCGTCGAAGTTCGCCACGCCGCCGAGCGCCGTCCACAGGAGCGCCCCGAGGCCGGCCGCCGCGGCGATCGCGAGCCCGCGCGGGAGGGGCCGGGCCGCTGGGTACACTGGCCGCCCGTGCCGTCCGGACCCTCGCTCTACCGCCGCCACCGCCCCCGGACCTTCGGGGACGTCGTCGGCCAGGAGCACGTCGTCCGCACGCTGCGCAACGCGATCGAGCAGGGGAAGGTCCATCACGCCTACCTGTTCGTGGGGTCGCGGGGCACGGGGAAGACGAGCATGGCGAAGATCCTCGCGGCGTGCCTGAACTGCGAGCGCGGGCCCACGATCGAGCCGTGCGGCGTCTGCGATTCGTGCCGGTCGATCGCCGGCGCGACATCACTCGACGTCATCGAGATGGACGCCGCCTCCCACAACGGCGTCGACGACATGCGCGCGCTGCGCGAGCAGGTCGCCTACGCCCCGGTCTCCGGCCGCCACAAGGTGTACATCCTCGACGAGGCCCACATGATCACCACGGCGGCGTGGAACGCCTTCCTCAAGACGCTCGAGGAGCCGCCGCCGAACACCGTCTTCGTGCTCGCCACCACCGAGGCCCAGAAGGTCCTGCCGACGGTCGCCGATCGCTGCCACCGCTTTGACTTCCTGCGCCCGAGCGCCGACGACATCGCCCGCGTGCTCGGCCGTGTCGCCGCGGAGGAGGGCATCGACCTGCCGCCCGAGGCGGCGGCGCTCGTCGCCCGCCACGCCGCCGGGTCGTTCCGCGACGCCCTGGGCACCCTCGAGCAGCTCGTCACCTACGGCGGGCCGGCCGTCGCCACCGAGGACGTCCTGGCCGTGCTCGGCGTCGCGGACGCCGACCTGCTGTTCGGCGCGGTCGACGCCGTGCACGACGGCGACGTCCGCGCCGCGCTCGTCGCCGTCGCGCGGCTCTCCAGCTCCGGGCGCGATCCGGGGATGTTCTTCGGCGATCTCGAGGCGCACTGCCGCGACCTGCTGGTCGTCCAGGCGATCGGCGAGGTGCCGGCCAGCCTGCGGCTCACGCCCGACCGCGACCAGCGGCTCGCCGCGCAGGCGGCGCGCGTCGGCCAGGCCGAGGTCGTGCGGCTGCTCGACCTGCTCGCCGCCGGGATCGAGGCGCGCAAGGCGGGCGCCGATGCCCGGATCCAGCTCGAGCTGGCCCTGCTCAAGGCGGCGGCGCCGGAGGTCGACGCCTCGACCCGCGCGCTGCTGGCGCGGATCGAGCGGCTCGAGGCGCGGCTGGCCGCCGGATCGGGACCGGCCGGCGCGGCGCCGGCGGCGACCACCCCGCAGCCAACCGCCGCGCCGGTCCCTGCCCCCGCATCGGCGACCGTGGCGGCGCCGCCTGCGCAGGCTGCGCCGCGCTTGGAGGCCGCGCAGGCTGCCGAGCCTGCCGCGCCCCCCGTGCCCGCGCACGGGGCCGTGCGGGCCGCCGCGCCCGCCGCGCCCCCCGTGCCCGCGCACGGGGCCGTGCGGGCCGCCGAGCCTGCCGCGC
>CAZEKK010000054.1:0-9107 GCA_964512905.1 uncultured Solirubrobacteraceae bacterium | reverse complement strand
GCGCACGGGGCCGTGCGGGCCGCCGAGCCTGCCGCGCCCCCCGTGCCCGCGCACGGGGCCGTGCGGGCCGCCGAGCCTGCCGCGCCCCCCGTGCCCGCGCACGAGGCCGTGCAGGCCGCCGAGCCTGCCGCGCCCCCCGTGCCCGCGCAGGCCGAGCCCGCGCTTCGCTCCGTGTCCGACGAGGACCGCGCCCCGTCGGGGGCCGGCGGCGGCGCCGCGCTCGCCCCGGCGGGGCCGGCGGTGGCGGTGGCGGCGCCCGAGCCCGAGCAGACCGCCGCCGTGGCAGTCGCCGCGGCCGGCACCGACGTCGACGGCCTGCGCTCGCTGTGGCCGGCGGTTGCCGAGACGCTGCGCCCCGAGAGCCCGATGGTGGCCGCGCTGGCGGAGGCGGCGGTGCCGGTTGCCCTGGTTGCCGGCGAGCTGCGCCTGGGCTTCGCCCGCTCGTCGTCGTTCCTGAAGCGCAAGGCCGAGGACACCCGCAACCGCGTGGCGATCGCCGGCGCCGTCGAGTCGGTGGTGGGCGAGCGGTTCGTCCTCGCCTACGAGCTCGTCGAGGACGCCGAGGTCCCCGCGAGCGGGCCGCCCCAGGTCTCCGAGGACGAGTGGGTCGCCCGCTTCGTGGCAGAGTTCAACGCCGAGGAGATCGTGCCCGACGACGACCCGGAAGGCGGCGCCTGATGCCCCAGCCCCCGCGCAAGCAGCAGCAGCAGATGATGCGCCAGCTCCAGCAGCTCGAGCAGATGCAGAAGGACATGGAGGCCAAGCTCAAGGCCGAGGTGATCGACACCTCGGCCGGCGGCGGGATGGTGAAGGTCAAGATCACCGGCGCGATGGAGATCCAGTCGATCGAGATCGACCCCCAGGCCGTCGATCCGGACGACGTCGAACTGCTGCAGGACATGGTCATCGCCGCGGTCAACGAGGCGATCCGCGCTGCCAGCGAGCGGTCCGCCGCCGCCCAGCAGCAGCTTCAGGCCAGCCTGCTGGGCCCGCTGGCCGGGCAGCTCGGCGGCCTCGGGCTGTAGGCGCCGGATGGGCCGCCCCCTTGGGTTCCCGTGCGTGCGCGCCACGCTGGGGGTGGCCGGCGCGCGCCGAAACCGCTGTCCGGGCGGGCCGTAGACTCCGGCCACCGTGTACGCCCCGCCGGTCCAGCGCCTGATCACCGAACTCGGGAAGCTCCCCGGCGTCGGCCAGCGCACCGCGCAGCGGCTGGCCTTCCACCTCCTGCGCGGCTCGGACGAGGACGCGTTCGCGCTCGCCGACGCCATCCGCGACGTCAAGGAGAAGATCGGGTTCTGCGAGGTCTGCTTCAACCTCGCGGAGGGTCCGCGCTGCCGGATCTGCGCCGACGAACGCCGCGACGGCGCGGTGATCTGCGTCGTCGAGGAGCCCGGCGACGTGATCCCGGTGGAGCGCACCCACGAGTTCCGCGGCCGCTACCACGTGCTGGGCGGCGCGCTGTCGCCGATCGACGGGATCGACCCCGGCGACCTGCGCATCGCCGAGCTCTACGCCCGCGTGCAGGCGGGCGGGGTCACCGAGGTCGTCCTGGCCACGAACCCGACGACCACCGGGGAGGCCACCGCGCTGCACATCGCCGAAGGGCTCCACGTCCGCGCTCCCGAGGTCACGGTCACCCGCCTGGCCAGCGGCCTGCCGGTCGGCGCCGACCTCGAGTATGCCGACGAGGTCACGCTCGGACGGGCGTTCGCGGGCCGGCGGGGGGTGTAGGGGTCCGGCGCGCCTGGAGGTGCGCTCCTCGCGGCAGACCTCCCGGGACGACCCGGGGCGGCTGCTTCGGATGAGCCGTCGACCGGCCACCGGCGCGATCTGGGCGCCCGACGATCTGCTCCCCGGGCCGATCATGTTCGCCGACACGGCCGCGCATGTGGTTCAGTGGGCGGATCCGCCGCAGCGGGTCGAGTCGGGTGGGTTTCCCCGGGCCGGTTCAGTCGTCGGAGTGCGCGACGAGCCGGCCCTCCAGATTGAGCGCCGTGACGGTGACTCTGCCTTCAGCGCCGATACCAGGGCGCAGCGCGACGGTCCGCGATCCGCCCGGCTCGACCGTGAAGCTGTTGTCGTCCGGGATCCATCCGGGCGCGTGGACCGTCACCCCGAGCAGGGCCCGCCGGCCGCGCACTGTCACGCACGCCGGGTCTCCGGGAACGAGCGCCGCCGCCGCGCCGGCGGCATCCGCGCTCACCGGGGCCAGTGGATGCCCCGCGGGGAAGCGGAACGCCTGCGAGAGCATCGTCCCGTCGGGTGCTGCGAGCGTCGCCGCGACGACATCATGCGGAGGCGGCCCGAAGCGGTAGGCGTAGCTCGCGTCCGCGAAGCGACCGATCAGGGCCTCGACGTCCCACTGGTCGCCGCGGTTGGGGCCGATCGCGACGTCGAGCTCGGCCTCGTCGACCCGCACCTCGGCATCTCGGTACAGGGCGATGCGCAGCCGCGCCTCGAGCGGCACGGGCCGGTCGTTGGCCACGTGCACCGCAATGCCGTTCAGTCCCTCGTCGGTCATCCAGACCGCCACCGGCGCGAGTGCTCGCGCCAAGTGCCGCCACGCCGCCTTCGGTGTGCCACGGTGGTCCAAGACGCCCCAGCCGGCGCCGGCCCGCAGGTCACGCAGCCACAGCACCAGCCCGCCCCGGCAGGGCGATGCGGCCCGGCGCCACTCGCCGAAGACCTCCGCCATGAGTTCGCCGGTTACCGCCCGGGAGAGGTCGAGGTAGCGCCCGTGGTCGCAGCGCCGCAGTTCCGCCGGGTCCACGCCGTAGCAAGCGGCGAGGTAGTGATCGCGGACGTCCTCGAAGTCCCAGCCGCTTCCGGCGTCGCGCGGGACGCCGGCCTTCCAGCGGGGATGGTGGACGACCAGCGCCCCCGGCTCGTCCGGGGCGAGGTCGCCGAGCGCGGCGTCGTCCGGCACATTCGAGAAGGCGAGGCATTCGGCGGCGAAGCGCACGGAGGCCAGACGGGCGTCGCTCAGCGGGCGGCGGTAGCCGCCGACGCCGTAGTAGTTCGCAACGCCGCGGTCGGTTCGGAACGGGAGCGTTCCGCCGCACGGCGCCGACGGCACGTACCCGGCATCGGCGCCGGCAGCGGCGAACGTCTCCGGCACGGTCGCCGCGAAGAACTCGCCGCGCGCGATGGCCGGGTCGAGTCCGAGCATCGCGGCCTGCTGCTCGATCTCGCTGCTGCCGCACACCACGGCCAGGCTGGGGCGCCACGCCAGCCGCGCGGCGACGGCTGACGCCTCGGCGCGCGCTGTCGCCGCGAACTCCTCGTCGGCGAACGGATAGTCGAGGTTGGCGAACATGAGGTCCTGCCAGAGCAGGATCCCGAGGTCGTCGCAGGCATCGTGGAAGTCGTCGGTCTCGTAGGCCCCGATTCCCGGGATGCGGACCATGTTCATGCCCGCCGCCGCCACCGCCTCCAACGTGCTGCGAACCTCCGCCGGCGGGGCGGCGAAGCCGATGAAGTCCGCCGGCGTCCACACCGCGCCCCGGGCGAACACGGCTTCGCCGTTGACGGTGATGGCGACGCCCGCGTCGTCGATCGCCGCGCCGTTGGCCGAGGCCTCGAGACTGCGCACGCCGACCCGGCCGCATTCGACGGTCGCGACCTCGCCGCCGGAGCCGACGGCGAGGCGAACGTCGACGAGATCGGGCGCGCCGTGCGTGTGCGGCCACCAGCGGGGTGCCGCGGCGAGGTCGACGATGCCTGCCACGCGGACCCCGCCGTCCGCCCCGGTCGTGCCGAGGTCGAGCGGTGCGCTCGTGCCTCCGCCGCGCCACGTGGCCTGCGCCTTCACCGACGTGATTGTGCCCCCGTCGAGCGGTCGCAGCACCGCGGTGATCGACAGGAAGGCGTCGTCCTGGTCCCCGGCACGGACCGTCAGGTCGAGTGCGTCGACGGCGAGCCTGCGGCGGCGCTCGAGGAGGATCGGCTGCCACGGCCCGACCGGGGCCGGGCCGGGCGCGTAGCCGGGGGCGCGTCCCAGCAGCGTGGTGCGCACGAACCGAAGGTTCGGCGCGGACACGAGGCGCGTCCGCCAGCGCGCTCGCGGGCGGCGTCGGCCGGCGAGCAGGGGTGCGAGGGCGCGGAACCGGATCGCCAGGTCGTTGGTGCCGCGCAACCGGCCCCCCACGTCGACCGAGAGCGGCTCCCACATCGAGCCAGCGCCGGCGATCGGCTCACCGTTGAGGTAGACCTCGGCCACGGTGGCGAGGCCGCCGAGCCGGAGCAGCACCTCCTCGCCGTCGGTGGCACCATCGGCCGCGAAGGTCGTGCGGAACCACCAGTCGTCGCCGTCCAGGTCGAGCGGGTCCCCCGGTCGCCACCGTCCGGCTGCGGCGAGCGCTCCGGCCGCCGTGCCGGGCACGGTGGCGGCCATCCAGTCGAGGCCGTCGAGGGTTGCGGTCCCGGCGTGCTCGTCCGGCGCGCACCGGGCCGCCTCCCAGGAGTCCACGAGCCGCAGCACCTCGCTGCGGTCCACCCGCGGGCGACCGCGGCTCAGTGCGGTCGGCGGAGACTCAGCCGACGGCGGCATCAAGGTTCCCCATCGCGTCCGACCAGGACGCGGCCAACCCGTCGAGCACTGGCCGGGGATCGAACGCCCGCCGACGGGCGAGCTTGAGCGAGAGCATCTTGCTGCCGCCGACGATCACCTCGAGCGGCGCGACGATCGGCTCGGCGTCGGCGCCGAACAGCCAGGCGGCGTGCGCGCCGAGGATCTCGAAGGCCGACCCGGCCATCCGCACGGTCGCGAAGGCGTACGCGTGGTAGGTCTCGGCGCTGCCGGCGAGCAGGACCGGCAGGTCGGACTCGAGCTGCTCGGCGAACGCGGTGAACGGGTTCGCGGCGGGACGGCGCGCCAGATGGTGTCGAAGCAGATCCAGCGCCGCGGACCGAAGCGCCTCGCCCTCGAGACGCGGCCCGGCGTCGAAGCGCACCAACTCGGCGTAGGGCGGGAGCACCTCCCCGGTCCAGCCGGCGGGAATCCTGAAGACGCCGCGGTAGTCCTCGCCGGCAAGCTCGTACAGCCCGGCGTTGTGGAAGTAGCGCAGGCGCTCGCCGTCGCGGTCGATGCCCTCGATCGCCGCCGAGGTCTTGACGTGCTCGGCCCGGTAGCTCGTGGCCGCGGTGTCGGGCATGTGCCAGGCGTCGAGTTCGACGATCATCGTGCGCCCGCGTTCGAGCTGCTCGGCGATCTGGTCCGGCAGCGGCCGATACGGCTGCATCTCGTGGATGTCGATCCCGAACAGCGACTCGAGGTCGCCGGGCGGCGGCTTGAAGAAGCTCCATTGGTCGCCCTCGAAGTCCATCCGAACGAGCCACCCCATGGCGGCCAGCGGCTCGTCCCCGCGCGCGTGCAGCAGCTCGATGAGGATGTCGGTGTAGCAGTTGGTCTCGCGGTAGGTCCGGTCGTCGCGGTGCAGGGCGTGCGGCTGGTAGGCCGCCGGATCGGCGTCGAGCAGCGACACCATTCCGGTCGGGACGGGCGTCACGGCCACAATGACGCTCGCACGTCGGCAGGCCAGCCGGCGGCGTCGACGCCATGGGCTCGCAGCAGCGCGAGGACGATCCGCTCGTGGCCGAAGCCCAGGCAGGCGGTGTGGGCCATGCCGCCGTCCGCGAGTTCGATCCCGTAGGTCGCGGCGAAGTGGTCCTGGTGGTAGTTGAACGATGCGACCGCGGTCGGTTCGGGTCCGGCGATCGGCACGAGGATCTCGAACTTCAGTGCCTGCTGGCGCTGGCTCTTGGCCAGCATCTGCCCGCGGCGGCCGAAGAACGGATCCGCGGCACGGTCGAACTCCGCTGACAGGCCGAGGCCGCGCAGCAGCTCGATGGAGCGGTCACGCCACGCGTCGCGCCAGGCCTGCACCGCCTCGGGCTCGCCGATCCGCACGAGCTCGCGCATGTGGAACATCTGAAGCCGCGCCGGATCTCCCGACGGCTCGTGGCGGAAGGCGTACGAGCCGCCCGGGTCGATCGTCACGCCGCCGGGCGGCAGCGGGCCTCGCTTGGCGATCGTCGGGTAGACCGGGTAGCACACCGCAGGCATGAGCACGAGATCGCTCATGGCCTGATGCTCGCTCCAGTCCTCGTGGTTGCGAGCGCGCTCGGCCTGGACGGCGGCGTCGGCCTCGGTGCCTTCGAAGGCGAAGACGGTGCCGGCCAGATGGGGGAAGGACTCGAGGTAGCCGGTCGACTCGAGCTGGCGGCGCGGAAGCACCGGCGGGAAGCGCAGCGGCTCGGCGCGGTCGCCCGCAGCTGTCCGCGTGATCAGCGCGTCGAACCCCAGCCGAATCTCCTCGAACCCCGCGCTGCGGCCGTATACGCCAGGCGCGTCGGTCTCGATGAGCAGCCCGGCGCCGAGCAGGTCGTCGCGAAAGGTCGCTTGGTCTGCGGTCGCCGCCCGGAACTCGGACATCAGACCTCCTTGGCGACCAGGAGCAGGCCCGCGTCGGTCTGATGGATGCGCTCGTTGGCGACCATCAGGGAGGCGGACAGTGTGTCGCGAAGGTGGCGTCCGACGCTGAACGGCGTGTCGTTCTTGAAGCCCGCGATCCCGCACACCTTCATGGCGCCCTGGCAGACTTGCGGCGCCTGGTCGGAGGCCGCAACCTTGAGGTTGTTGAAGCGCAGCGCCGCCGCCATCGTCCCCAGGCGCCCGCGCCCGGGCTCCTGCGACCACGCGACGAACTCCTGCAGCGCCAGCGCCACCTCGGCGCGCAGCGGCGACAGTTCGCTCATCACCTGCGAGAGGCGCGCCGCGCTGGGCGGCGTCTCGCCCGGGGTCCGGCGCGCCTGGGCGCGCACGAAGGCCCGCGCCCGGTCGAAGGCGTCGGTGGCGATGCCGAGCCACAGGTGCGACCACAGGATGTGCGAGATCGGCACCATCGACTCGCTGGCAACGCGCGAGAACGGTGTTGGCAGGATCTGGCCCGCGTCGAAGGTCGCGGACACGACGAAGCCCGGGGAGCACGTGCCGCGCATCCCCAGCGGATCCCACGTCCCGGCAGGCTCAAGGGTGGTCTGCTCTCGCCGGGTGAGGACGAGCACCTGATCGTTCTGCTCGGCGTCCGGCCCGGCCCGCAGCGTCGTGAAGTAGTCGTCGGCGTGCTCGGCGTAGCTGACGGTCGGCGCCTGCTTCTCGAACCGCATCGCGCCGTTCTCGGCTTCGTCGACCGCGGCGATCGACCGGCCCATGTCGCCTCCGGTGCCGATCTCGGAGGTGATCGAGGCCACGAGCCGCTGGTTCGCGGAGAGGTCGCACAGGTAGTCGCGATACCAGTCCGCTCCGTCGAGGTGGCGGACCATGCTCGCGACCTTGATCTGATGCATCGCGAACACCATGGCGCTGGCGCCGCAGCGCCGCCCAAGCTCGAAGCACGCGGACGCGATCGCCTCGAACGACACGCCGCCGCCGCCAAGTTCGCTCGGAACGAACGCCGACAGCGCCCGCTCCTCGCGCAGCGCGGCAAACGTCTCGACTGGGAACCGTGCGCGGCGGTCGACGTCGTCGGCGTTCGGAGCGGCTGCCTCCTCGGCAATGCGGCTCACGGCGGCGAGAAACGCCTCGTCGACCGAGATCGCAACGCTCACGCCGCTGCCTCCTCGGCCCTGATCTCGGCGAGGGCCGCGCCGATCGCGGCCACGCTCTCGAACACCTCGCGCGTCAGCATGCGGTCCGGGAACTCGACGTCGAAGGCGTCCTCGAGCGCGAGCATCACGTTGACGCTCGCGTGCGACGTCATCCCGGCTTGGTAGAGATCGTCACGATCGCCGAGGGACTCGACGTCGACGGGCAGGCGACCGTGCTCGCCGATGATTCGCCGGATCTCGGTCGTCATGCCCCCGCTATCGGTTGGTTCCCGGGTCATCCTTGAGCCTCGAACGGTACATGGGCGAGAACCACCGCGGAGACCAGCCTCCGCCCGCCGGTCACGCTGACGGCGAGTTCGGACAGCGCGATGCGGTCCGCGAGTGCCTCGGCGGCACCCGTGAGCACGAGGTGCGGCCGGATGTCGTCGCGGTGGTATTCGATCGAGGTCCACGGCAGGGGCGCATGGCCGGCGGGGCGCAGCGCCTTGATGGCCGCTTCCTTGGCCGCGAAGCGCAGGGCGAGCAGTGCCGGGTCGGGCCTGCCGCCCCGGGTGCTCTCCGCGACCTCGCGCGGCGAGTAGACCCGGGCGAGGTAGCGGTCGCCGTGATCTCGAAGGGCCTGCGCCACGTCGGCGACGGCCACGAGGTCGATGCCGACGCGCGCTCCCACCGGCGCCGCGCGTCAGGCCGGTCGCGCGGCCTGGAACGACGCCACCGTCGCGGCGATCCCGGCCTCGAGTGTCGTCTGCGGGGTCCAGCCGAGATCCCGGCGGGCCCGCGAGGCGTCCAGGCAGCTTCGCCGTACGTCCTCCGAAAACCCCGGCCGGGCCTCCGGCTCAGCCTCAGCGCCGGTGCAGCTTGCGATCGCATCGAGCAGCCCGCGCACGGAGGTCTCACGACCGCAGCCGACGTCGTACGGCAACGAGCACGTCGACGAGATTAGAGCTGATGAAGCCGGTGCCGCGGTGACGACGGCTCTGCGGAACCCCGCTGACATGCGCGGCACTCTACCCTTGCCCGCGGCATGTCCGGCACCATCGTCATGAAGTTCGGCGGCACCTCGGTCGCCGACGCCGAGCGGCTCAAGCGGGCGGCGGCGCGCATGGTCGCCCACAAGGAGGCCGGCGAGCGGGTCGTGGCGGTGCTCTCGGCCCGCGGGTCCACGACCGACGAGCTCGTGGCGATGGCCCACGAGGTCTCGCCGCTGCCCGATCCGCGCGAGATGGACATGCTCCTCAGCACCGGCGAGCGGATCTCCTGCGCCCTGTGCGCGATGATCCTCAAGGATCTCGGGCACGACGCGGTCTCGCTCACGGGCTCGCAGGCGGGCATCGTCACCGACACGTCGCACACGAAGGCCCGGATCGTCGACGTGCGGGCCGACCGCATCCAGCAGGCGCTCGACGGCGGCGCGATCGTGCTCGTCGCCGGCTTCCAGGGCGTCTCGACCGCCCACGACGTCACGACGCTCGGGCGCGGCGGCTCGGACACGACGGCGG
>CAZEKK010000053.1:0-12106 GCA_964512905.1 uncultured Solirubrobacteraceae bacterium | reverse complement strand
TCTTAGAACTCGCGATCGGCGGCGCCGGTCTCGGTGCGCGCGGTGGCCGACATCGCCGTGCCGCCGCGATCGTAGGCCGTCGTCGACGGGGTCCAGGTCATCGTGCCGGTTCCCGCCGCGGTGGTGACCGCGCCGCTGGCGGTGCCGAGGGTGACCGTGATGGCGGCGCCGCTGCGGACCATGCTCGAGGGCGTGCCGGTGGCGCCAAAGGTTCGGCTGGTCGACACGTAGTCGGTGCGCCCGAGGCTGACCGACCCGAGCGGCAGGAGCGTCGTGTTCGCCGCGTTGTAGATCCGCACGCGGTCGCTGGGGATGGTGTTGTCGAGGCGCACGACGACGTTGGTCGCCGCGCCGGTCCAGCCGGCGAGGATCGACTGCGGGTCGATCGGCTCGCTGGCGGTGAACGTCACGGTGTCGCCGGCCTCGGCGGTGCCTGCCGACGCGCCGCCGTTCGCGGTCTGGATGTCGGCGGCGGTTGGCGCCGTGTTGTCGACGGTGATGCCGAAGCCCGTGGCGGTGGCCGTGTTGCCCGCCACGTCGGCCGTGGTCACCGAGTAGGTGTACGCGGCGGGCGCGAGGGGATTCTGGACGGTCAGGAGGGCACTGCGGCGGTTGTAGGCGACGCCGCCCACCGTGAAGGAGCCGCTGGCAAGCGGCACTGCGGTCTGCCCGACGGTCAGCGCGCTGACGTTGGCGGTCACGGTGGCGATGCCGCTGGGCGGGTTGCCGGTGTCGGTGACGTTTGCGTAGACGTAGTAGGTGCCGCCCTGGCGCACGAAGTCCGGGTCGTAGCCGGTGGCCTTGGCGATCTTCGTGCCGGAGACGGTGGGGGCGCGGAAGTCGGCGGCGGCGCTGATCGAGTTTCCGCCGCTGGACGTCGCGCTCGTGAACGCGCTGAACGTCACGCCGGTGGCCTGCGCCACCGCCGCGGCGGCGGCGAGGCCGGCGCACGTCACCGCGAGCGCGCTACGGCGCGGCATGGCGCGGGCGCCACAGGCGCACGAGTTCGAAGGACAGCAGGACCACCAGCGGCAGCACGAGCAGTGCCAGCCGCCAGCCGCCGCCGCCGGCGGCGTGCACCAGCGTCCCGATGGCGGGCACGGTGTAGGCGACGCGCCCGATGCTGCCGGAGGCGGGAACGCTCCAGCGCTCGGATTCGCTGTTGGCATCGCCGCGGGTGCGGAACGCTACGCGGCCGCCGTCGGCGCGGACGGCGCGCACCCGGTGCGAGATCAGCCGGCCCGACCCGTCCGGATCGCGGAAGGTGACGATGTCGCCGACGCGGGCGTCGAGCGGGGCGATCCGGTCGACGACCACGACGTCCCCCGGGGCGATCGCCGGGGCCATGCTGCCCGTCATGACGGTGAACGGCCGCATCCCGACCGCGAGCGGGAGGGCGAGCGCGGCCAGCAGGCCGGCACACAGGCCCGCCGCTGCCCAGCCTGCGAGGCGGGCGGCCAGCCACGCCGCGGCGCCGGCGCGGGACGGGAGGCTGCGGGCGGACGGCGCGGTGGCGGCCACGGCGCTCACCGCGAGCCTCCCGTGCCGCGCGCGGTGAGGTCGATGGGCACGTCGACGACGCGAGCCTGCCATCCCGACGGCACGTCGCGAGGCAGCCAGGCTTCGACGGCGAGCGTGCGGGTGGCGCCGGCGGGCAGCGGCGCCGCATCGCGTCGGGCCGTTCGCAGGTCGCCGAGCGTCCCGCTGGCGATGGTGCGTCCGCCGGAGGTGACGGCCACCCGGAGCAGACGGTCCAGGTCGGGCTGCGACGGCATCGCCCGCACCGCGAGCACGAGCGGGCTGCCGGTCTGGTTGCGGACCGTTGCCGACCATCGGGTGCGTCCGCCGGGCCGCAGCGATGCCGCCGCGGCCAGCGGGCCGCGGTCGCGGCGCTCCAGCTCTCCGGGCACCTGCAGCGAAACGGTCACGGCGGCGGCGCTGGCGACGGCGTCGGTGCGGTCGGTCCGGCCCGCGAGCACGATCGCCGCGGCCACGAGGAGCCCGAGGCCGAGCGCGGCCGCGCGGGCGAGAGGAGGGAGGGGAGCGTGTCGCATCGCGCGGGCCCGGACGCTGGACGGGCGGCGGCTGCCACGGAGCAGCCGCCGCCCGTTGTCCAGCGGCTCGCTGGGCCAGTTCCCCGCTACTGGTTGCGAGCCTCCCACTTGAACGAGTGGGTTCCGGAACTCGTTCCCTGGGCGAGGTCGTTGTCGGCCAGCGTCGCGGTGATCCGGTAGACGACCGCATCGGTGGCGACCCACTTGGTCGCGCTGGTGCCGGGGTGGTCGAGGATCCCGTTGGCGTAGCTGTTGTTCGCCGCGGCGAAGCCCGACAGCGTCCCGCTGAAGAGCGGCCCGCCGGCGTCCGCGGTGAAGCCGGTGCAGTTCGGGAAGGTCGACGTCGGCTGGCTGCCGGCCTCGATCGTGAGGTTCACGTACGGGCCGATCGCGCCGATGGTGTCGGGCGTGTACAGCTTGACGTCGGCGTCCTGGCTGCCCGCGTAGGTCACCTTGATGCAGCGCTGGACGGTGTCGCCCGGCTTCTGGTTCGTGACCGCGTACATCGCGGCGCCGGCGTCGTTGTCGGAGATGACGACGGTGCCGGCGGCGATCGAGTTGCCGGCGTTCGACGTGCTCGCGCTGAAGGCGGCGAACACCCCGAGTGAGGTGATGGCCCCGATGAGGCCGACGATGGCGGCGGAGGCCGCCAGCTTCTTCCGTGTGCTCATTGCGTCCCCCGCAATCGAGTTCGATGCTGTCGCGCCGCCATCGACCGCTGCCCCCGCCGCCTTGAATCGCTTCCGTGCAGGCGGCGACCGTGCACGGAACCGTGCAGCGGGGGCGGAGGCCGGCGTCAGGCCGCGGGAACGCCCGGGTGCGGCCCGAAGGCCGGCGTCAGGCCGCGGGAACCCCGGGGCGCGGCCCGAACGTCGCGAGCACCGCCTCGACCACCTGCGGCTCGTGCGGGAAGGCGATGTGCTCGAGCGGCTTGCTGTACGGCATCGGGACGTCGGCGCCGGTCACGCGCCCGACCGGCGCGTCGAGGTCGTCGAACGCCTGCTCCTGGATGAGCGCGGCGAGGTTGGCGCCGACGCCGCCGTGCGGCCAGCCCTCCTCGACGACCACGCAGCGGTTGGTCTTGCGCACGCTGGCCAGGATCGTGTCGAGGTCGAGCGGGCGCAGCGTGCGCGGGTCGATCACCTCGGCTTCGATCCCGTGCTGGTCGGCGAGCGCCTGCGCGGCCCGCTCGACCGTCACCGCCATGCGGCTGATCCCGACGAGCGTGACGTCGCCCCCCTCGCGGCGGATCGCGGCGGTCCCGAAGTCGACGACGTGCTCACCGTCGGGCACGTCGCCGCGCTGCCCGTAGAGCGACTCGTGCTCGATGAAGATCACCGGGTTGTCGTCACGGATCGCCGCGGTCAGCAGGCCCTTGGCGTCGGCGGGAGTGGAGGGCACCGCGACGAGCAGCCCCGGGACCTGGAGGTACATCGCCTCCCAGCAGTGCGAGTGGGTCGGCCCGAGCTGGTGGCCGGCCCCCTGCGGCATCCGCACGACGAGCGGCACGGTGACCTGGCCGCCGAACATGTAGCGGATGTGCGCCGCGTGGTTGACGATCTGGTCCATCGCCAGCAGCGAGAAGTTGATGGTCATCAGCTCGACCACGGGGCGCAGGCCGGTCATCGCCGCCCCGACGCCGATCCCCACGATCGTGTTCTCGGAGATCGGCGTGTCGCGCACGCGCCGCTCCCCGAACTCCGCCAGCAGCCCGGCCGTCACCTTGAAGGCGCCGTTGAAGACACCGATGTCCTCGCCCATCAGCACGACGCGCCCGTCGCGGGCCATCTCCTCGCGCAGCGCGGCGTTCAGCGCCTCGCGGTAGCGCAGCCTGGCCATCAGCCGCCCTGCGCCAGCCGGCGCTCGTCCTCGCCGCGGTGGACGACGGGCGTGCGCTCGTCGACGCTGTACCAGCCCTGAACCTGCCGGCCGAGGACGTAGACGTCGTCGTAGAGCGACTCGGGCGCCGGGAACGGCGAGGCCTCGGCGAACTCGACGGCACGGTCGACGGCCGAGATGGCGGCGCCGTCGAGGGCCTCGCGGTCGGCGGCGGTGATGAGGCCGGCGTCGAGCAGGCGGGCGGCGAACAGGTCGATCGGGTCGCGCTCGCGCCACTTCAGCACCTCCTCCTTGCTGCGGTACTCCTCGGGGTCGGCCATCGAATGCCCGCGGAACCGGTAGGTCTCGGCCTCGACGAGGACGGGCCGCCCTCCGCGCGCCATCGCGATCGCCTCGGTCATGACCGCGTGCGTGTCGAGCACGTCCATGCCGTCGCACTCGAGTCCGGGCACTCCGAAGCTCTCGCCCTTGACCTTGAGGTCGGTGACCGCCGAGTGGCGCTCGACCGCGGTGCCCATCCCGAAGCGGTTGTTCGTGACCATGAAGACGACCGGCAGCGACCACAGCGCCGCGAGGTTCATCGTCTCCCCGAACGTGCCCTGGTTCGAGGCGCCGTCGCCGAACGTGCAGACGGTCACGTCGCCGGTGCCGAGCATGTCGCTGGACAGGCCCACGCCCGCGGCGATCGGCAGGTTGCCGCCGACGATCCCGTACCCGCCCAGGAAGCGCCGCTCCAAGTCGAACATGTGCATCGACCCGCCGCGGCCCCGGCAGCAGCCGCCCTCGCGCCCGAACAGCTCCGCCATCACCCGCTCGGGCTCGGTGCCGCGCACGAGCGCGTGGCCGTGCGAGCGATACGTCGAGATGAGGTAGTCGGCGTCGCGCATCGCCCGGGCCGCGCCGACGATCGTCGCCTCCTCGCCGATCGCGAGGTGCAGGAAGCCGCCCACCTTCGCCTTGGCGTACATCTCGCCGGCTCGCTCTTCGAAGCGGCGGATCAGGAGCATGGTGGCCAGCCACTCGCGGGCGGCCGCCGGCTCGGGGAGCGCGCGCGCGGCGGCGGGCACCGCGGGAGCTAGGTCGTCGGCCATCTCTGCACCGCCGCCGACGATACCTAACGGCCCGTGCGCCTTCGGATCAGGCCGGCTCGGACCGCCACCGCTCCACGAACTCCTCGGCGTCGAGTTCGAACATCGACTCGCGGACGTGGCGGGCCAGCCGGGCGGCGTCGCGCGGCGCGCGGTCCCAGAGGAAGACGACTTCGCCGGAGGCGAGGTCGGTCACCTCGACCTGGTCGAAGCGGTCGGGGCCGGCCAGCCACGCCGGCGCTGTCCCGCCGCGCACGAGGCGCACCTCGAAGGCCTCGCGCGCATTCACGGCGCGGCCCCCGCCACCGCGAGCGCCGCGGCGGCCTCGTCGACGGCGTCCGGGCCGCACCACGCCCGCGTCCCGGCGACGACCGCCGGCAGCGCCGTCACGCCGGCCTTGACCGCGGCCGCGGTGGCGCGCTCGAGCGCCCCCGCGGTCGCCCGGGTGCGCATGCCGGCCAGCACGGCCCGCGGGTGCATCTCGTTCGCGGCGGCGGCGATGAGCACCGTGTCGGCGTCGCCGAGATCCCGGCCGCCGGCGTAGGCCTGCCGGAAGGCCGCGAGCGAGAAGGCGATCACGCGGCCAATCCCCTTGGCGTAGGTCGCGGCGAGCAGCGCCGGCTCGGGATCCCACGGCCACGCGGCAGGCCAGCGCACGGGCAGCAGGCCGGCGGCGGCGGCGCGGGCGGCCAGCCCGTCGGGATCGGCGGGCGCGGACGGCGCACCCCCGCGGACCGCCGCTCCCCGGACGGGCACCCACTCTGCCATCGCGCCGAGGCGGGCAACCGCGCCCTCGGCCGCCAGCCAGCAGTCCGGCTCGGCGAAGTCGTAGAGGAAGCGGGGCGCGGCGCCGGGCTCGTGGCGGGCGATGCGCAGGCCGTCGCCCACTATCCGTGGATGAGCCAGCCGTCGGCGGCGCGGGCGGCTTCCATGACGGCTTCGGAGAGGGTGGGATGGCCGTGGATGGTGCGGGCGATCTCGGGGTAGCCGCCCTCCAGCGCCTTGGCGTTGACGAGCTCCTGGATGAGCTCGGTGGCCTTGGCGCCGACGATGTGGCCGCCCAGCAGCTCGCCGTACTGGCGGTCGCCGACGATCTTCACGATCCCGGTGCGGTCGCCGTAGACCGTGCCCGCCCCGACGGCGCCGTAGGAGACCTTCCCCACGACCACGTCGTGGCCGGCCTCGCGAGCCTGGGGCTCGGTCAGGCCGAACGAGGCGACGTTGGGTGCGCAGAAGGTCGCGCGCGGGATGTCGGGGTAGTCCAGGGGGTGGGTGGCCAGGCCGGCGATCGCCTCGGCGGCGATGATCCCCTCGTCGGAGGCCTTGTGCGCCAGCGCCGGGCCGCGGACGAGATCGCCGATGGCGAACACGCCGTCGCGGCTGGTCTTCTGCGTCCCGTCGACCTCGATCAGGCCGGTGTCGGCCAGGGCGATGCCGGCGTCGTCGAGCCCGAGGCCCTCGACGTCCGGGCCGCGCCCGGCGGCGATCACCAGCCAGTCGGCCTCGAAACGCTCGTCTCCGGCGGAGAAGGTCACCGCCGTCTCGCCGGTCTGCACGTCGGAGACCAGTGCCGAGGTGTGCACGCCCATCCCCTGCTTCTTGAGCCCGCGCTCGACCGCCTTGCTGCTGTCGGGATCCTCAGTGGGCAGGACGCGGTCCAGCGCCTCGAAGAGCTGGACATCGGAGCCCAGACGCGCGTAGGCCGAGGCGATCTCCGCGCCCGAGGCACCGGCGCCGATGACCGCGAGCTTGGCTGGCAGCTCGGGCAGCGCCCACGCCTCCTCGGTGCCGATCACGCGGCCGCCGAACGCCGTGCCGGGCACCGGACGCCCCACGCTCCCGGTCGCGAGGATCACCGCGCCGGCCTCGTGCACCGTGCCGTCGAACTCGCTTCCCACCCGGACGTGGCCGTCGTCGGTGAGGCCGCCGTGGCCCTCGATGACCTCGATCTGGTTCTTCTTGAACAGCCCCGAGACGCCGCCGACGAGCGTCGCGATGATCTTCTCGCGCCGGGCCGTCACGGCGCCGAAGTCGACCTCGGCCTTCTTGACGGTGATCCCGTAGCTCGCGGCCTCGCCGATCTCCTGGTAGACGTCGGCAACCCGCAGCACGGCCTTCGCCGGGATGCAGGCATAGTTCAAACAGCGGCCCCCGACCTTGTCCTTCTCCACCACCGCGACCTTCATTCCCAGCTGCGCCCCCCGGATCGCCGCGACGTACCCGCCCGGGCCCGACCCGATCACGATGCAGTCAAAGGAGGCCATCGGGCCGGGAGCCTATCCAACGTCCGCGGGCGTCCCGGTGCCGCCCGGCCCGGCCAGGGCCGCCCGCACCGGCTCGGGCAGCGGCATCGACCGGCCGGCGCCGTAGTCGTAGCCGACCAGCACGCCGTAGCCTTCGGCCATCAGCCGCCCGTCGGGTCCGGCCCCCGGGTCGTCGGCGCGCATCTCGAACTCCATGCGGAAGCTCGAGCGGGCGATCGCCCCCGGCCGGATCCAGGTGCGGACGACCTCGCCGAACCGGCCCGGCGAGCGGTAGGCGATGTGGGCCTCGGCGAAGATCAGGCCGAAGTCCCCGGTCGGCGCGGCCGGATCGTGATCCGGGAAGACCGACTGCATGAATGCGATGCGGGCCGTCTCGAAGAACCGCAGGAACTCCACGTTGTTGAGGTGGCGCATCGCGTCGAGGTCGCCGAATCGGATTCGCTCGGCGTAGTGGAAGGGCCAGGCCGCGCGGGCCGGCGCGGCGGTGCCGGAGGCTGGGCCGGCGGCGGTCACGCGCGCGTGCCCCGCTCCGGAACCTGCAGACGGCCCATGACGCGCACGAGCTTCCAGAACAGCCACCCGCCGAGACCGATGATCGCCACGCACAGGGCCGCCGCGAGCAGGTTCGACGCGACGGCGAGCGACAGCGAGGCGACGAGGATCTGGAAGGCCAGCAGCGCCTGGAAGCCCAGGACGGCCCAGTAGCGGCACCGCCACAGCCCGTAGGCGGCGAGCAGCAGGACCGCCTCCATGATGAGGAAGCCCGACAGCTGCGGCTTCTGGCCGCCGATGCCGGTGTGCGTCAGGTAGCCGATGAGGACGAGCACGATCAGGGCGACGCAGACGACCGTCGCCACGACCAGCACGGCGGGCCGCTCTCCGGGGGCGAGCGGCTCGAGCCGCGCGCGCAGGGCCGCGTTGCGCTCCTCGCTGCGGTTCCGGCGCGACGGTTCCGGCGCCTGCTTCTCGCGGCCCGCGTCGCCCGGGAAGGCTGGCTGGCCTGCGCCGGGCTGCGCCGTGGGGGGCGGATCGCCCGCCGGACCAGCCGCGCCGCGCGCCGCGGTCGCGGGCTCGGGCGACGCGGGTCTGGTCGCCGAACGCCCGGACGCGCCGCCGGACGCGGGCCGCGCGGCCGTCCGCCCGGCGGTGGGCCGGACCCGCTTGCGGCTACGGCGCCCCAACGCCGGCCTCCATGCGTCCCGCGCCGAGCGCGCTGCGGATCTCCCGCACCGCCGCGGGCGGGTCGGGCGCGTCGACGATCGCCCGGACGACGGCGACGCGGCGTGCCCCGGCGGCCGCGGCCGCTGCGGCGGTGCCGGGATCGATGCCGCCGATCGCGAACCACGGCCGCGTCGCCGCCGCGGCGGCGTAGGCGACGAGGTCGAGGCCGACCGCCGGCCGGCCGGGCTTCGTCGGCGTGGCGTGCACCGGGCCGACGCCGAGGTAGTCGGCGCCCTGCGCGTGAGCGGCGTCCACCTGGGCCGCGGTGTGCGTCGAGCGGCCGACGAGCAGGCCCGGCCCGGCCGCGGCGCGGGCCGCCGCGATCGACCCGTCGTCCTGCCCGACGTGGACGCCGTCGGCTCCGGCCTCACGGGCGAGGTCGGGCCGGTCGTTGACGATGAAGAGCGCGCCGTGCCGGTCGCACGCGGCCCGGAACGCCGCCGCGGCGGCGAGCAGCACCGCGTCGCCGGCGGCCTTGTCGCGCAACTGGACGACGTCGACGCCGGCGCCGAGCACGGCATCGAGGAACGGGCCCGGCGCCCGCCCGCCCGGACGGGGGCCGCACACGAGATACAGGGTGGCCCGATCGAGGCGGGCCCGCCGCTCCGCCGCGTGGTCCATGGAGCCAGTGTGCCACGGCGAGGCGGCGGCCGCCGACGGGGCGCGGGCGGTCCGGGGCGGGCCCCCGCGCCCGATGCGGGGTGGCCTGCGCGCTAGCATCACGGCACGGGAGCCCGCCGACCGGGCTGAGAGGGCGGCAGATCGCCGCCGACCGTCAGAACCTGATCCGGGTCATGCCGGCGCAGGGAGGATTCATGGCCGCATCCATCGCCCAGCCGTCCCCGGACCTCGCCGTCGTCGGCGCGGGCGTCATCGGACTGGCCTGCGCGTGGCGGGCGGCCCAGCGCGGCGCCCGCGTGGTCGTCGTGGACCGGGGCGGAGCCGGCGCCGGGGCGTCGCGGGTGGCCGCCGGCATGCTCGCGCCGGTCGCCGAAGCGGCGTTCGGCGAGGAGGCGATCCTGCGGCTGGGCCTCGACAGCGCGGCCCGCTGGCCGGCGTTCGCCGCGGAGGTGCAGGCCGCCGGCGGCCTGCCAGCCGGGCTGCAGCGGTGCGGGACGCTGCTCGTGGCGCGCGATCCCGACCAGGCCGGGGCGCTCGAGCGCGAGGCGGCCTTCCGGGAGCGCCTCGGGCTCCCGGCGGCGCGCCTGCTCCCGAGCGCGGCCCGGCGCCTGGAGCCGGCGCTGGCCCCGGCGCTGCGGGGCGCCGTCGAGATCCCGGGCGACGACGTGGTCGATCCGCGCGCCCTGGCGCCCGCGCTCGCCGCCGCTGCCCGCGCCGCTGGCGTCGAGATTCGCGAGCACGCGCCGCCAGCTCGCCTGCGGACGGCGGGCAGCCGCGCCGCCGGTCTCGCGTTCGCCACGGGCGAGGCGCTGCCCGCGGGGGACGTGCTGGTCGCCGCCGGCTGCTGGTCGGGCACGCTGGACGGGGTTCCCGAGGCCGCGCGCGTCCCGGTGCGACCGGTCAAGGGCCAGATCCTCCGCCTGCGCGATCCGGCGGGGCCGGGCCTCTTCACCCGCGTCCTGCGCTCCGAGGACGCCTACCTCGTGCCCTACGGCGACGGCCGCTACGCGGTCGGCGCGACGGTCGAGGAGCGCGGCTTCGACACCGCGGTGACCGCCGGCGCGGTCTTCGACCTGCTGCGCGGCGCCAGCGAGGCCGTGCCGGGCATCTGGGAGCTCGAGCTCGAAGAGGCCGTCGCCGGCCTGCGTCCCGGGACGCCCGACAACGCGCCGATCGTGGGTCCCGGCGCCCTCTCGGGCCTCTGGTGGGCAACCGGCCACCACCGCAACGGGATCCTGCTCGCCCCGGCGACCGCCGCGCTCGCCGCCGCGATGCTCGCCGGCGGCGCCGATCCGGCCCTTGCCGCGACGTGCGATCCCGCCCGGTTCGCGGGGGTGGCGGCGTGAACGTGACGGTCAACGGCCGCGCGCGCGAGCTGCCCGACGGCGCCACCGTCGCGGCCGCGCTGGCGCTGCTCGGCGGCCAGCCGGACCGCGGCGTGGCCGTCGCAGTCGACGCGGAGGTCGTCCCCCGCGGCGAGTGGGACGCCCGCCGCCTCGCCGAGGGCGCCCGGGTCGAGATCGTGACCGCCATCCAGGGCGGGTGACCGCGGTGGAGCCCGGCGCCCCCGTCCCCGTGTCCCCCGGCGCGCCGCCCGCGCCGGAGGATCCGTTCGAGCTCGGCGGCCGGACGTTCACGTCGCGCCTCGTGCTCGGCACCGGAGGCTTCACCAGCCTCGAGACGCTCGACGCCGCGGTGCGCGCAAGCGGGACCGAGATGGTGACGGTGGCGCTGCGGCGGATCGACCCCGGCCAGCGCGGCTCGCTGGTCGACGTGCTCGACGCCTGCGGGGTCGCGCTGCTGCCGAACACCGCCGGCTGCTTCACCGCGCGCGACGCGGTCCTGACCGCGCGGCTGGCCCGGGAGGCGTTCCAGACCGACTGGGTCAAGCTCGAGGTGATCGGGGACGATCGCACGCTGCTGCCCGACGCTCCGGAGCTGCTCGCCGCCGCCGAGGAACTGGTCGCGGACGGGTTCACCGTGCTCCCCTACACCAACGACGATCCCATCCTCGCCCGCCGCCTCGAGGACGCCGGCTGCGCTGCGGTCATGCCGCTCGGCTCGCCGATCGGGAGCGGCATGGGCATCGGCAACCCGTACAACCTCGCGCTCATCCGCGAGCGCGCCGCGGTGCCGGTCATCCTCGACGCCGGCGTGGGGACCGCGTCGGACGCGGCGCTGGCGATGGAGCTCGGCTGCGACGCCGTGCTGTGCGCCAGTGCGGTGTCGCGCGCCGAGGATCCCGTGGCGATGGCCCGGGCGATCCGCGGCGCGGTGCAGGCCGGGCGCCTCGCCCGCCGGGCGGGCCGCATCCCGCGCCGCCGCCACGCCGAGGCGTCGACGACCGACGCGGGACTGCCGGACTTCGGCGCGCCGGATGGCTGAGCGGGCTGACGCCGAGGCGCGAGCGCTGGTCCAGCCGCCGGGGCTGGTCGAGCTGATGGACCGCTGGGAGGCGGCGTGGTCGGGACGGGACGCCCGCGCCTTCGCCCCGCTCTGCGTCGCCGGCGTCCAGTACGAGGATCCCCTCACCGACGAGCCGCTGCTCGGCGCCGCCGCGATCGCGGCGCACGCCGAGCGGCTGTGGGCGGCGTTTCCCGACGCGCGCATCGAGCGGGCCGGCGAGCGCCTCCACGACGGGCGGTTCGTGGCGGCCCCGGTGCGGCTCGCGGCGACGCACCGGCGCCCGCTCGGCGACGTGCCGGCCACCAACAAGCCGGTCACCGTGCACGGCGTCTTCTACTGCGAGACCGAGCACGGCCTCCTGCGGCGCGTGCGGGCCTTCTTCGACGCCTACGACGCCGCCGCCCAACTCGGGATCCTCCCCGCCCGGGGCAGCTTCGGCGCCCGGGCGCTGCTGGTCCTTCGCGGGTTCGGGCTGCGGTCGCGGGAGTAGGCGATCGACCCCGTCGCGGCAGAGTCATGGTCGCAGGCGACGAGGCGGCGATTCCAGCGTCCCGCGAGCCGGTTGTGGCGCAGGGCGGCGGGGTCAGGCGGACGGCTGTTGCGGGGGCGCCGC
>CAZEKK010000052.1:5691-12240 GCA_964512905.1 uncultured Solirubrobacteraceae bacterium | reverse complement strand
CGGCGGATCTCGACGACCTCCGCGGGGCGCTGGCCACGGCGCTGGCCTCGTCCGGGCCCGACCTCGTGGAGATGCGGGTCGCGCCGGGCATGTCGGTCGCGTAGGCGACCGTCAGGTGCTGCCGACGCTGACGCCGGCGCTCGCCATCGCTTCGTCGGCGCGGGAGATCTCGCGATCGAGCCCGGCGACCGCGAGCACGAGCGCGGAGCGCTCCGGAAGGGCGTCCGGCCGTTCGATCGTGATCTCGCCCGACGAACGCACCACGCCGTACTTGTAGTGGAAGCGCAGGAGCAGTTGATCGGTCTCATCGACGAACCCCCACGCGACGTGGCGGCCGACGCGGCCCTTCCGCTTCCACTCGTACTCGCGGTCGCCGGCAACGGTGAAGAGGCTGCGCCGGTGATCGCGTCGCCACGAGCCGACCTCCGAGCCGGTCGCATGCACGATCTGCGTGGCGGCGCCGCGCGGCCGCTCGATCGTCCACGACTCGGGCCCCACGTCCACGGTCCGGCCCTTGCGCTTGGGCGTCAGGCTCGCGACCACGGTGCCATCCGCGCCGCCCTCGCGCAACTCGATCCGGCCTCGCAGCGCCTTCGGCTGGACGATGGCCAGCGTCCGCATGGGCGCACTGTAGCTCGGGCGGGCGGGGTGCAGCACACCGAGACAGCCGCCGAGATCGACCGAGCGCAGGCGGCCGGGTAGCGTCCGGGGCGTGTCCCGCGTCGTCGTCATCACCGGTGCCGCCCGCGGCCTCGGGCTCGAGGTGGCCCGCCAGCTTTCGGTCCGGGGGGACGAGGTGGTCGTGACCGCGCGCGACGAGGCCGCGGCCCAGGCGGTGGCGCACGACCTCGGCCCGCCCGCTGCCGCCGCGCAGCTCGACGTCGCCGACGACGCCAGCGTCGCCGCCTTCGCCGAGCGGATGGCCGCCGAGCGCACCCACGTCGACGTGCTCATCAACAACGCGGCGGCGTTCTACGACGAGCACGTCACCCCGTCGCAGGCGCGGCTGGCGACCGTGCGCGGGGCATTCGAGACCAACGTGCTCGGCCCGTGGCAGATCACGCAGGCGCTCCTGCCGCTCATCCGCGGCAGCGCTCACGGACGCATCGTCAACGTGTCGAGCGAGTCGGGCTCGCTCGCGAGCATGGGCGCGGGCGAGGCGGCCTACGGCGTGTCCAAGGCCGCGCTGAACGCGCTGACCCGCAAGCTCGCCGACGAGCTGCGCGCGGAGGACATCCTCGTCAACGCGATCTGCCCCGGCTGGACCGCGACCGACATGGGCGGCCCGCACGGGCGGCCGGTGTCGGAGGGCGCGCTCAGCATCATCTGGGGCGCCGACCTCCCCGACGGCGGCCCGACGGGGGGCTTCTTCCGCGACGGCGAGCGGCTGGCCTGGTGACGCCGGGCCGGCGGCGGCTCGTGCGGCCCGGCCGGCTGAACCGCAGCCAGTAGCCTGCGGGCAATGGCCGAGGACGTCCGCATCGCGATCATCGGCGCGGGGTTCTCGGGCATCGGCCTGGGCGCCAAGCTGCTCGAGGCGGGGATCGAGGACTTCGTGATCCTCGAGCGGGCCGCGGCGCTCGGAGGGACCTGGCGGGACAACAGCTACCCGGGCTGCGTGTGCGACGTGCCGTCGCTGCTGTACTCGTACTCGTTCGCGCCCAAGCCGGACTGGAGCCGCACCTTCTCCCCGCAGGCGGAGATCTGGGAGTACCTCGAGCAGTGCGCGGAGCGGTTCGGCGTGCGGCCGCGCATCCGCTTCGGGACCGAGGTGCACGGGGCCGCGTGGGACGAGGCCGCGCGGCGCTGGCGGCTGCAGACCGCCGGCGGGCCGGTCACCGCTCGGATCCTCGTCGCCGCCCAGGGCGGCCTCAGCGAGCCGGCGGTGCCGGACCTTCCGGGCTTGGCGGACTTCGAGGGCCCGGCCTTTCACTCCGCCCGCTGGGACCACGACCACGACCTCACCGGTGAGCGCGTCGCGGTCATCGGCACGGGCGCCTCGGCGATCCAGTTCGTGCCGCGGATCCAGCCGCGGGTGGCCAAGCTCGACGTCTTCCAGCGCACGCCTCCGTGGATCATGCCGCGGCGGGTCCGGCGCCTGAGCACCGCCGAGCACCGCCTCTACGCCACGCTGCCGGTGGCCGAACGGGCCGTGCGCGCCGCGATCTACTGGGGCCGGGAGGCCTATGTCGTCGGCTTCATGCATCCGAGCCGCTTCAGCCCCGCCGAGCGCATCGCCCGGGCGCACCTGGCGCGGCAGGTGCCCGACCCGGTGCTGCGCGAGCGGCTCACGCCCGACTACCGGATCGGCTGCAAGCGCATCCTGGCTGCCAACGACTGGTATCCGGCGATCACGGCGCGCAATGCGGAGGTCGTGACCGATGCGATCGCGGAGATCCGGCCGCGGTCGGTCGTGACCGCCGACGGCACCGAGCGCGCCGCCGACGCGATCATCTTCGGCACCGGCTTCCACGTCTCGGACATGCCGATCGCCGGCCGGATCCGCGGACACGCGGGCGCGTCGCTCGCCGACGTGTGGCGGGGCAGCCCGCAGGCCCACCTCGGCACGACGGTGGCCGGGTTTCCCAACCTCTTCCTCATGACCGGGCCGAACACGGGCCTCGGCCACACCTCGATCGTCTTCATGATCGAGTCCCAGATCGCCTACCTGCTCG
Source organism: uncultured Solirubrobacteraceae bacterium (assembly GCA_964512905.1). Taxonomy (GTDB): domain Bacteria; phylum Actinomycetota; class Thermoleophilia; order Solirubrobacterales; family Solirubrobacteraceae; genus CANJIV01. The sequence goes on along the minus strand of CAZEKK010000052.1, from coordinate 9,565 downwards.
ACGCGCTGCGGATCATGGACGCCCGCGGCGTCGACGCCGTCGAGGTCACCCCGGCGGCGCAGGCTGGGTTCGTCGCCGACGTCGACCGCCGCCTGGCCGGCGCGGTGTGGAGCACCGGCGGCTGCCGCAGCTGGTACCTCGACGCCACCGGGCGCAACTCGACGATCTGGCCGGGCTCGACGTGGCGCTACCGGCTGGCGACGCGGCGCTTCGACGCGGGCTCCTACCGGGCCGATGCGGCACCGGCGCCCGCCCCGGCCCCAGCCCCAGCGTAGCGGCGCCGCCGACTATCGTGGCGCCCATGGAGGCGGCGATCCGGACGGAGAAGCTGACGAAGGTCTACGGACGCGACGTCGTCGCGCTGCAGGATGTCGACCTGGAGGTGCAGCGCGGCGAGGCGTACGGGTTCATCGGCCCCAACGGCGCGGGCAAGACGACGATGATCCGGCTGCTGCTCGATCTGCTGCGGCCGACGTCGGGGCGCGCCGAGGTGCTCGGCGTCGATCCGCGGACCGCCGGCGTCGGCGCCCGGGCGCGCATCGGCTATCTCCCGGGCGAGCTGCGGCTCGACGGGCGCCTGACCGCGCGCGAGACGCTCGCGCACTTCGCGCGGCTGCGCGGGATGGGCGACCTGCGCGAGGCGTGGGCGCTTGCCGAGCGCTTCGACCTGCCGCTCGACCGTCCGGCCCGCGAGCTGTCGAAGGGCAACAAGCAGAAGGTCGGGATCGTCCAGGCCTTCCAGCACCGGCCCGAGCTGGTGGTTCTCGACGAGCCGACGAGCGGCCTGGACCCGATCCTCCAGCAGGAGTTCCACGTCCTGCTGCGCGAGGCACGGGAGTCGGGCCAGACCGCCTTCATCTCCTCCCACGTGCTGTCGGAGCTCGAGCACGTCGCCGACCGGGTCGGGATGGTCCACCGCGGGCGGCTGCTCGCCGTGCAGCGGATCGGCGAGCTCAAGCGCGACGCGCCCCACCGCGTGGCGATCCGCTTCGCCGCGCCAGTCCCGCCGACGCTGTTCGACGGGGTGCCCGGGGTGGCCGAGGCCGAGGTGCGGGGCTCGCTGGCCCGGCTGATCGTCCGGGGGTCGATGGACGCGGCGGTCAAGGCCGCGGCGGCGCACGAGGTCGTCGACTTCGACTCGGTCGAGCCCGACCTGGAGGAGATCTTCCTCGCCTACTACGGGGCGGCCGAGGAAGGCGAGACGCCAGCCGATGCCGCGCGGCGCCTCGGCAGCGAGTGGGGCGACCAGCGCACCGGCGCCGAGGAGGAGCCGCGTGCCTGAGGTCGCCCGGCACACGCTGCGGATCGAGCGGCGCTCGCTGATCGCCTGGGCGGCCGGCTTCGTCTTCGTCGTGCTGCTCTACCTGGTCTTCTACCCGTCGATCAAGAGCAACGCCGACGCCTACCGCAAGGCGATCGAGGGGCTCCCCGAGGCGCTGCGCCAGTTCGCCGGGGGCAACGACCCGGTGTCGCCCGCCGGCTACCTGCAGGGGCAGTTCTTCGCCTCGCTCGGGGCGATCCTGTTCTACGTCTTCGCGATCGGCCGCGGTGCGCGGGCGATCGCCGGCGACGAGCAGGAGGGGACGCTCGAGCTCGTGATGGCCGCGCCGGTCAGCCGGACCCGGATCGTGCTCGAGCGAGCGCTCGCGCTGGCGCTGGAGACGGTGGCCGTCGCCGCGGTCACCTGGATCGCCTTCGTCGCGCTCGACCCGCTGTTCGAGCTCGGCGACGTCTCCGCCGGGCGCCTGGCCGCGGCGGTCGCCGCGCTCGCGCTCGGCGCCTTCGGGCTCGCGCTGCTCACGCTCGCCGTCGGCGCCGTCACGGGGCAGAAGGCGCTGGCGCTCGGGATCGGCGCGGCGGTCGCGTCGGCGGCGTTCCTCTTCACGACGCTCGCGCCGCTGTCGGACGCGCTGACCGCCCGCCAGGAGCTGTCGCCGGCCTGGCAGGCGTTCGGATACCGGCCGGTCGTGGCCGGGATCGAGTGGGGGAGCCTCGGCGTGCTGGCGGCGGAGGCGGCGGTGTTCCTCGCGATCGCCGTGTGGGGGTTCCGCCGCCGGGATCTGCGCTGATGCGCGGCCGGGGGCTGCTGCTGTTCGTCGCGCTGGCGCTCGTGTGGGGATCGGCGTTCCTGTGGATCGCCGTGGCGGTCGACGCGGCCGCGAGCCCGTGGACGATCGCCTGCGGCCGGCTCGTGCTCGGCGCGGCGACGGTGGGGGCGTGCGTCGGGGCGGCCGGCCGCGGGCTGCGCCAAGCGCACGCACCGTCGCGGCTGCGCGCGTGGCTCGGCCCGATGGCGGTGCTCGGCGTGCTGCTGGGGGCGCTGCCGTTCGTGCTGCTCGGCTACGGGCAGCGAACCGTCAGCAGCGGGATCGCCGCGATCCTCATGGCCACCGTCCCGCTGTGGATCGTGGCGATCGCCTTCACCGGCGTGCCGGCGGCGGCCGAGGAGCGAACAGGGCTGCTCGGCACCGCCGGCCTGCTCGTCGGCTTGGCGGGCGTCGTGTTGCTCGTCGGCGGCGACACCGGCGGCAACGGCCTCGGCGGCGACCTGCTCATCCTCGGGACGACGCTCTGCTACGCGATCGGGGGCCTGTACGCCCGGCAGCTGGCCGAGCGCGGGATCCCGCCCCTCGCTGGCCCGCTCGGGATCGGCATCTTCGGCGGACTGGCGACGCTGCCGGGCGCCGTCGCCGCCGCCGCCGCGGGGCCCGCGCTCGATGCCGGCGCGGCCGGCGCGATCGCGGCGCTCGGCGTCGGCTGCACCGGGATCGCCTACGTCGTCTACTTCGAGCTGAACCGCCTGTGGGGCGCGGCCCGCGCGGCGACGGTCACCTACGCGATCCCGGTCGTCGGCGTCGCGCTGGGCGCGGCGTTCCTCGGGGAGGACGTCGGCGCAGCGCAGGTCGGCGGCCTGGTCCTCATCCTCGCCGGCGTGGTCGTCTCGCACCGCCACGGGGCGCGGCGACCGCCGGTTGAAGCGCGGTAGCGGGCGCCCGGCCCCAGCCGGAGCCGCGGCCCGTCCTCCAGAGCTGCTGCGCGGCCCTGCTGTGGTCATCTAGTGTTCGCGTGCGATGCCCCGATGCGTTGGCCCAGCGACCTGTGCTGCCGCCGCTGTTGTCTGCGCTGCCCTGACGATTCCGGCGGCCGCCGTGGCCAGCGGTTCGGTCGACGACAGCGGCCAGCGCCCCAACATCTCGTCGTGGAACTCGATCGTGGCGGCCGCGCGCACGCGCAGCGAGGGCAACCTGGCGATCTGGTGGCCGCGACGCGACGGGCGCGAGCCGGGGAAGAACACCGCCGGGTTCGACGAGACGTCATACCTGATCACGACGTCGCGCCAGAAGCCGCCCCGCGGACGCGACGGCCAGTGCCCCGCCGGCACGACCGACTTCTGGGTGCTCTACCAGGGCAAGGCGCTCAACCGCTTCGGCTTTCCGTCGACGGTGTCGATCAACAACTCCCGTCCGGCGGCCTGCCCGGTCGACACGACCGGGACGCCGGTCGCCGCTGGCACCCGTGCGGTCCGGCTGACGCGCACGGTCCGCGTGCGCGGCCGGAAGGTGTCCCGGACGCGGACGGTCACCGCCAAGGTGTTTCTGTCGACGCCGGGGCGGACGAGCGAGTGCGCCCTCGTCCTGCGCCTGAGCGGGACCGTGGTGCGCGTGGGAGCCAAGGTGTCGACCGCGCCTTTCAACGGTCGCGCCTCGTGCGGCCTGGCCGCGAAGTTCGCGAGCAAGCTGCGGCGGCTGACATACACGGCGCGCTGAGCGCGTGCCGGGCCGCGCCGGACGTCTGCAGTCCTCCTACCGGTCTAGCGCTGCAAGCTGGCCCGACAGCCACTGCTGCTGGGCCTGGCTGGCCGCGAGGGCCGTCT
>CAZEKK010000052.1:0-5591 GCA_964512905.1 uncultured Solirubrobacteraceae bacterium | reverse complement strand
GCAAGCTGGCCCGACAGCCACTGCTGCTGGGCCTGGCTGGCCGCGAGGGCCGTCTCCAGGCGGGCGAACATCGCCTTGTAGCCCTTCTCCTTGAGGGCGAGACGGTCGTCCATCGCGGCCATCTGGCGGCCGAGGTCGGTGATCCGCGAGCGCGTGCTGGAGAGGCGGCTGTCCATCGTGCCGTCGGCGCTGAGCGCCGGGGTGAGGACGTTGGCGAGCGCGGCGCCGGCGCCGCCGGCGCCGGTCACGCCGAGGAGGTCCTTGACCCCGGCGGGGTCCGCGGCCAGCGCGGCCCGGAACTTCGCCTCGTCGAAGGTCAGCCTGCCCGCGACCGACGCGTCCGAGAACCGCGCGGTCCCGGATGCGGCGCCCGTGGAGATCCCGATGTCGGCGAGCTCGTTGCGCCCGTCGGGAAGGCCGGCGACGGCGCTCGTGGCCGCGACGCGCAGCTGCCCGAGCAGGCCGGTCAGCATCGTGTCCCCTTGCAGCAGGCCCTTCATCCGGTCGGCATCGGTCTGGGGGTCGCGGACCTTCTGCTCGCCGGTCTTGGCCCGGATGACGTCCACGACGGCGTTGTAGGCGTCCACGAAGGATTTCGCCTTGGCAGTGATCGCGTCCGGGTCGGGGCCCGGGACGCCGACGCTGACCGTCACCGGCGAGCTCGTCACGCCCTTCAGGCTCAAGGTGACACCGGGGATCGCGCTCGTGATCTCGTTGCTGTCGCTCGTCTGCGCGGCCCCGCCGTTGATCGCGTACTGCGCCTGCTGGCCGGCCACGACCGTGACGCCCGAGAGCGCCGGCGAGGACGCGGTGAGGGCCACCGCCGTGCCGGTCTGGCGGTGGCTGAGCACGAGCTGGCCGCCGACGTTCGAGGCCCACGCCGTGGCGGCGGCGTCGGAGTTGATGGCCGACACCGCGTCGTCGATGGTGGCGCCGGCGGCGACCGCGGTGTCGTGGCCGTCGACGGTGATCGTCGTGGCCGCACCCGGCGGCGTCCACGTGCCCGTCGCGTACGCCGCCGTCGCGAGCTGGGAGACGCTGACCGTGAACCCGCCGGCGGGCGCGCCGGCGGTGCGCGTGGCCCCGACGCGGGTGGCGTCGGAGGAGGCGAGCGACTGGACGTTGGCGAAGAGGCTCGTCGACTTCAGGTTGGCGACCGCGGTCTGCAGCGCGGTCAGCTTGCCCTGGATGTCCTGCAGGGCGGTCTGCCGGGCCGTCGTCTGGCGCGACTGGAGGTCCAGGCGGTTGCGCGGCGCCCGCTCGGCGGCCATGAGCTGCGCGACGATGGCGTCGGAGTCCAGGCCCGACGCCAGGCCGCCGACGCTCAGGCTCGGCATCGCGCTAGACCCGGCCGGTCTCGGCGACCGTGAAGACCTCGCCCAGCGGCAGGCGCCGCAGGACGTTGCCGTCGAGGTCGCGGACCTCCACGCGCACCTGCCCGGTGTGCTGGTCGGGCTCGAAGTGAAGCTGGCGGCCATGGGCGTGCAGCGTTCGGGCGGCGCGCGCCGCGGCATCCACGGCACGCTGGGCCTCGGGCGGCGGGCTCGAGGGCACGTACACGTCGGTGGCCGCCTGGGCGGCGGCGAAGTCGCCGCGCGTGGCGCGCGGGGCCGGGCGTGCCGGCGCCGGGCCGTCGGCCCGGGATACTGGCTGAAGCTGGAAGCTCATCGGCTGTCGTCCTCCTGGATGGTCGTCGCGGCCCGTCCGTGGGCCGCGTCACCGGGTGCTGGTCCCGGTGTTCCTCCCCGATCATCGGCGGCGGCACCCGATCCTTGAGTCGGGCGTTCAGCGATCCAGCGCCGCCACGAGCCGGGCCGCTCCCTGATGGGCGGGATCCAGGGCGTGGGCCTCGGTGGCCAGGACCAGCGCGTCATCCCGCATGCCGCGCGCCACCGCGACCTGCGCCAGGCCGACGAGCGCGGCGGGATCCTGCCCGGTCTCCTCGCAGGCCGTCAGCCACTCGTCGGCGGCGGAGTCGAGGTACCCGCAGCGCAGATACATGGCGGCGAGCACCTCGTGGCGGGCGCGCGGGGCGAGGGCGACGCGGTCCAGCACGCCCGCGAGCGTCTGGAACCGGTCGAACTCCTGGACCTTGAGGAGCGCCTCGAGCGCGGTCGCGATGAAGGCCGCAGCGTCCTGCGGCAGCGGCGCGGGCGCTGGCGCCTCGCCGGCCTCGGCGGCCTGCCACGCCTGCAGGCCGGCCCGGTCGGCGACCGACAGGCCGGCCTGGGTGGACCGGTCCAGGGGAGCGGACGCTCCGGCGGGGTCGCCGGCGGCGAGCCAGGCGAAGGCCTCGATGCGTCGGGCCGCCGGCGCGCACGGGTCGGCGTCGGGCACGGCGGCGGCGGTTTCCGCGGCCCGCCGCCACTCGCGCAGCGAGAGCAGCGCTTCGGCCAGCGCGGTCAGCGCCGCGCCGCTGGCGGGCTGGCGGTCGACGACCGCCTCGAACTGCTCGGCGGCGGCGCCCGCCTCGCCAGCCTCGTACAGCGCGGTTCCCAGCATGAACCGCACGCTCGGGGTCATGTCGGCGGCAAGCGACTCGACGCGGTCGACGACCTCGGCGGCCGTTGCGCCGCGGGCCAGCATCGCGCCGGCCAGCGGGTCGACGCTGCCGAGGTAGCGCGGGTGCTCGCGCAGGGCCTGGGTCAGCAGGTCCTCGGCGCCCTCGGCGTCGCCGGCGGTGCGTCGCAGCGCCGCCAGCGAGGCGAGCGCCATGAACGTGCCGGCGCCGACCGCCGAGGTGTACTTCGTCGGCGCGTCGCCCATCTCCAGGCAGCGCTGGAAGAGCGCCATCGCTCGTTCGGGCTCGCCGCGGCCGACGGCGATCTGGGCCTGGGCGTAGACGAGGTCGGTATAGCCCTCGAAGGTCTGGAGGGCGTCGCGCGCCGTCGCCTCGGCCTCGTCGAAGCGTCCGACCGCGAGCAGGGCGTGCACGTAGCGGTTCGCGAGCGCGGGCGAGAAGCCGTGCAGCGTCAGCGTGCCCGTGCCGACGAGTTCGGTCCAGGCGTCGCGGAACGCCTCGCAGGCCTCCTGGCGCTCTCCGCTGACCGACAGCTCGGTCCCCAGGTTGAAGAGCATGAACGGCGTCGGGCGGTCGGCCTCGTCGATCTGGCGGCGGATGATCTCGAGGTTGCGGGCCTGCTTGTCCTTGGACTCGCGGACCACGCCGAGATAGCCGTAGTGCTCCATGCTGACCGTCGAGGAGCCGAGGCGCTCGGGCACGAAGCCGGGGAGCGTCGGAGAGATCTGCTCGTGGAGGCGGCCGCTGAAGCGGTACCCGGGCCGGTTGCGGAAGAGGCGCAGCGTGTTGTGGGTCGCGGCGGTGCCGTCGCCCTCGTCGCCGGTGTAGTTCGTCTCGCTGAACCAGAAGGCCTCGCGCCAGGTGTGGCCGAGCAGTGCCCGCAGCTTCGGGCCCGCGCCGGGGCAGAGCACTTCGTCGGCGTCGAGGTAGAGCGTCCAGTCCGAGGTCGCGGCGTCGAACGAGACGTTGCGCGCAGCGGAGAAGTCGCCGTCCCAGGGATGGTGGAGCACGCGGGCGCCGGCGTCGGTGGCGATCTGCACCGTGGCGTCCGTGGAGCCCGTGTCGACGACCACGATCTCGTCGACCCACGGCGCGGCGGCCTCCAGGCAGCGCGGGAGCATCTCCTCCTCGTCCTTGACGATCATCGCGAGCGTCACGGTCAGGCCTGCGGCGGGCCGGGCGCGCTGGGCGATCCGCTGCGCGCGCTGGACGAGGCCGGGCAGGGAGAGGGCGACCGCGGCCGGAAGCTGAGGCGCGCCGCCCGACACCTTCCGGCGCCGGCGCACCTCGGCCAGGTTGCCTTCGACGTGGGGGAGTTCGGGGTCCAGGCGCTTGGCCGCCTCGAACAGGGGCTTGGCGCCGTCGAGCGCCCACAGTTCGTACAGGGCGACGCCGGTGCTGTTGAGGATCTGCGGTTCGGCCGGTGCCTCCTCGAGGACGGAGATCCCCTCGGCTGCCGCCGCGGCCAGGATCCCGGGCGCGCGGCGCGCGCTGGCGGCCGCCGTCGCCCCGAGCGCCTCCTCGAGCAGCAGCTTGCGCGCGTGGTAGCGGCGCTGCTCGTCGTCGATCTCGGCGGCCTCGGCCCACAGCGCGCGATAGCCGCGCAGGTCGTCGGCGGCCAGCAGGGTGCCCGCGCGGGCGCGCAGGTCGGCGACCGTGGTGCGGGGATCTGCGGGGCTGGAGCCGGCGAGTCGGAGCGCCATTGCGGACGCGGCCTCCCTGCGGAGGGGACTGGACGCCCCCGGTGGTCGGTCGGCCGCCCGAAACCTGAAGCCTGCGGCCGGTTCTCGACGGTTGTACGACCCCGGGATACCCCAAAGCGGTGATGTTGGCGCGCCGCGGTGCTCCCGATATCGGTCGTGCAGCGTGCGGGGCGCTGCGGATAGCCACGGAAAGCTGCACCGGCGTATGGCGCGCCGGATCCCACGAAAGGACTCGTCCCCATGTCCGTCCCCCGCACCGGCCAGCGCGTTTCCCAGGAGCAGGCGCTGGCCCTCTGGAAGGAGTACAAGGCGACCGGCAGCCTGGAGGTCCGCAACCGCCTCGTCCTGACGTTCGCGCCGCTCGTCAAGTACATCGTCTACAAGAAGATCCGCGACATCCCGGCCCGCTACGACGTCGACGACTTCATCTCCTGCGGGCTCGAGGCCCTGATCCAGTCGATCGAGCGCTACGACCCCGAGAAGGGCGCGATGCTGGAGCAGTTCGCGTGGAACCGGATTCACGGCGCGGTGCTGGACGAGTTGCGCCGGTCCGACTGGGCGCCCCGCTCGGTCCGCCGCTGGGAGCGCGAGATCGCCAAGGCGCGCGAGGAGTTCATCGCCCTGCACAGCCGCACGCCATCCCGCGAGGAGCTCGCCGGCTGCATGGGCATCGCCGTGTCGGAACTCCGCCGCCAGGAGGACGCCATCGAGGCGTCTGACCTCACGTCCCTCAACACGCTGGTGCTCTCGGACGACCGCACGACGATCGAGCGAATCGACACGCTCGAGGGCGGCGACCGCCTCACCGATCCGGAGAGCTACGCCGCGCGCGAGGAGGCCAAGGAGAAGTTCCGCCGGGCCTTCGAGACGCTGCCCCAGCGCGACCGTGAGGTCGCCATCCTGCTCTACGTCAAGAACCTCACCTTGCGCGAGGTGGGCGAGGTCCTCGGGGTCACCGAGAGCCGCGTCTGCCAGATCCACTCCCAGCTCAAGCGGGAGTTGCGCTCGCGCCTCGCCGACGACGCCCTGCTGTTCAGCGAAGTCGCGTAGGCGCCCACGCGGGCACGAGGCGGCTCCTCTCCCACGCCGCCCTCGACTGGCCACGGATGGCCGGCGCCCGCCTGTGTGGTCTTGGGCTGCTTCGTCCCCCGACCGGGCGTGGGCCCGAGCGAGGCATCGAGAGGGGGACGGGCCGGCGGGACCTGCGCCGGCGCTCGTCCGCCAGCCGCGGCGCTCGGACTGCGCCGAACCTGCGGAACTCCACGCCGGGCCATCGCAGAGTGGCGCCTTCTCCGCCGCGATCTCGACCCGTCGTCCGCGAGGTGCAAGTTGACGACGCATAGCGTCGCGAACTTGCAGTTCGTCGC
>CAZEKK010000051.1:0-12394 GCA_964512905.1 uncultured Solirubrobacteraceae bacterium | reverse complement strand
GGCGCCGCGGCCCGTGCGGGCGGCGCGGCCGGCGCGGGCGCGGCTGCGGCGGCCGCCGCGGCGGCCTGCGCAGCCTCGGCCTCGGCCTTGGCGGCCTCCTCGGCCTCGCGCTTGGCGGCCTCCTCGGCTTCGCGGCGAGCGCGCTCGGCGGCCTCGCGGCGGGCCTGCTCCTCGGCCTCGCGCCGCATCCGCTCCTCTTCCTCGGCCACGAAGCCGCGGTGGGCCTCGCCGACGACTCCGCCGATCGCGGCGGTGATCAGGCGGCAGGACCGCATCGCGTCGTCGTTGCCGGGCACGACGAAGTCGATGCCGTCCGGATCGCAGTTGGTGTCGACGATGCCGATGATCGGGATGCGCAGCCGCTGCGCCTCGCGCACGGCGATGGCCTCGGTCTTGAGGTCGATGACGAACACCGCGTCCGGCACGCGCTGCATGTCCCGCACGCCGCCGAGGTTGGCCCGCAGCTTGGCGAGGTCGGCCAGAGCGGCCATCCGCTCGCGCGTCGGCAGCAGCGCCAGCTGGCCCTCCTGCTCGTAGCGGTCGAGCTCGTGCAGGCGCTTGATGCGGCTCGAGATCGTGTGGAAGTTCGTCAGCAGGCCGCCGAGCCAGCGGTGGTTGACGTACGGCATGCCGGAGGCCGACGCGACCTCGGCGATCGCGTCGCGGGCCTGCTTCTTAGTGCCGACGAACAGGACCGTCCCGCCCCGGCGCGCGATGCCGGAGGCGAACTCCTGCGCGTTGGCGAGCAGGCGCTCGGTCTGGAGCAGGTCGATGATGTAGATGCCGTCCCGCTCGCCATGGATGAAGCGGCGCATCTTGGGGTTCCAGCGGCGCGTCTGGTGGCCGAAGTGGACGCCGGCCTCCAGCAGCTCCTTGATGCCTACGTGAGCCACGGTGCTACTCCCTTGTCGTGCTGCGTTGAAACGATCCGCCCGGCGATTCGTCGCGGACCCGGCAGGGGTGCCGGGCAGGGGCCGCGCGTCGGCCCGGGCGGGTAGTGGTGGTTTGCCTTCCGCCGAGTGTAGGCCAGCGGCGCGCGGCGCGCGCCGCGGGTCAGGCCGAGGGACCCGTTCTACGCGGCCCGCTCGAGGGCCGCCGTGAGATCGTCCGGCAGCGGCGAGGTCACGTCGATCTCCTCCTGGGTCACCGGATGGACGAAGGCCAGGCGCGCCGCGTGCAGGAACTGGCGGTGCAGGCCGTGGCGGCCGGCGTGGCCGTACTCGGGATCGCCGGCCACCGGGTGGCCGATCGCGGCGAAGTGGACCCGGATCTGGTGGGTGCGGCCGGTCTCGAGCGTCACCCGGACGAGCGCGTCCGCGGGCAGGGCGCGCTCCAGGACGAAGTGCGTGACCGCCGGCCGTGGCGTCGCGGTGTCCGTCGACATGCGCGTGCGGTGCCTTCGGTCGCGGCCGAGCGCCGCGTCGATCGTGCCCGTGCGGGCCGGCGGGAGGCCCTCGACGAGCGCGAGGTACTCGCGGCGGATGCGTCGCGCAGCGAGATCGGCCGCCAGCGCCCGGTGCGTCGCGTCGTCGCGGGCGACGACGAGCAGGCCCGACGTGTCCCGGTCCAGGCGGTGGACGATCCCCGGGCGGTCCGGATCCTCCCCGCCGGCGCTGCGCCCGGCGAGCGCCTGCACGAGCGTGCCCGTCCGCACCCCGCTCCCCGGATGCACGACCACGCCCGCCGGCTTGTCGACGACGAGGAGGTGCTCGTCCTCCCAGGCGATCTCGAACGGGGCAGCGCTCGGCGCGACCGCTGGCCGCGGATCGCGCTCGTCCACGGCGATCTCCTCGCCCCCTGTGAGGCGGTGGCTGCCGCGGCGGATCTCGCCGTCGACCCGGACCTGGCCGGCCTCGATCAGCCGCTGCGCCGCGGCGCGCGACCCCAGCGGCCCGGCGAGGTAGCGGTCCAGCCGTTCGCCCGCGGCGGCGGCCGGCACCGCGAGGAGGCGGTCACTCACGCCGAGCTCCGAACTCGAGCACGATCACCAGGACGACCACGCCGACCGTGATGGCCACGTCGGCGACGTTGAACGCCGGCCACAGCGGCAGCTTCACGAAGTCCGTGACCGCCCCGTCCCGGACGCGGTCGATCAGATTCCCGAACGCGCCGCCGAGCAGCAGCCCCGTCGGCAGCCACAGGTACGGGCGGCCGGTGTGCGTCGCGAAGAAGGCCAGGAGCAGCGCCAGTGCGGCGAACGTGAGGGCCATGACCACCCACCCGCCGCCCTGGAGCAGGTTGAACGCGACACCGTCGTTGCGGACGTGGACGAGCCGGATCGGGCCCAGGACGTCGCGCTCCTCCCCCCGCGCGATCGCGCCGCGCGCAATCGCCTTCGTGATCTGGTCCAGCGCGACGACCGCCACCACGACGGCGGCCGCCCGCCCCCACGCGGCCCGCACCGCTACCCCCGGATGAGGCCGACGACGAGCTGGCCGCCGATTGCCAGGACGATGAGGGCGACGACCGGGCTCAGGTCGAGCGGGCCGATGGGCGGGATGAACCGCCGGAAGATCCGCAGGTAGGGCTCGGACACGTCGCGCAGGAAGCCGAGGATGGCGTCGGACCAGCGCGAGTACGGCACCCGCCCGCCGAACGAGAAGATCAGCGTCGAGAGGATGTAGACGATGATGACCAGCGAGTACACCGTGACCAGCGCCCCGACGTAGTCCGCGATGTCGCTGCGGGTGACCGCGAGCGGGATCCAGGTCATCGGGGCGGGTCCACCACGGCGTCGAGCGCGTCGGCCAGCGCGGCCCGCAGGCCGCCGCGCTCCAGGGCGGCCAGCCCCCTGGCGGTCACCCCGCCGGGCGAGGTGACCTCGCGCCGGACCCCCAGCGTGTCGCCGCCGCGCGCCTTGAGCAGCTCGGCCGAGCCGGCGATCGTCTCCAGGCACAGCTGCGTCGCCACGTCGGCGCGCAGGCCGCGGCGCACCGCGGCCTCCACCCACGCCTCGACGACGAGGGCGATGTACGCGGGACCCACGTTGATGGCCATCGCGACGTCGATCACCGCCTCGTCGACTTCGACGATCTCGCCGAGGCGCCCGAACTGCTCGAGCATCTGAGCTTCGAGCGCCCGGTCGACGTCCGCACGGCGGGCGTAGCCGATCACGCCCCGGCGCACCTCCACGGGCGTGTTGGGCATCAGCCGGAAGGTGGCCGTGGCCGGGAAGGCGTCGCGGAGCGTGTCGGTGGTGACGCCGGCGAGCACCGAGGCCACTGCGGGCGCGCGCCCCGCGATCTCCCGGGCGACGGCGTCGAGCTGGTAGGGCTTGTGGCAAAGGACCACGAGGTCGACGCGCTCGGCCAGCGCGGCGTTGTCGGCCAGCGCCTCGCCCCCGAGCTCCTCGGCCAGGGCGGCAGCGCGGCCGGAGCCGCCGTCGGTGCAGAGCACCGGGTCGCCCCATCCCCGCGCGAGGGCCCGCGCCATGTTTCCGGATCCGATGAGGCCGACGCGCATGGCCGGGGATGGTAGGGCAGCCGAACCCGCCGCCGCTCCCGGCGCTCAGGCCTCGAGGCGAAACCCGGCGTCGGGCAGGATCGCCGCCGTGTCCATCTGCGCCTTCTGGAGGCGCCCGGAGTGGTCCCAGTTGAGCGCCTGCCAGCGGGTGAACTGGTCCAGGACCCACACGCCGGACTGCCGTGAGCCGTTGCCGGACTTGCCGTTGCCGCCGAACGGGAGGTGCGCCTCGGCGCCGCTGGTCGAATTGTTCACGCTGACCATTCCCGCGCTGACGTCGTCGCGAAACCGGAACGCCGCCTGCGGATCGGTCGTGTAGATCGCGGCGCTGAGCCCGTACCCGTGCCCGTTGGCCAGCGCGATCGCCTCCTCCCAGTCGCGAAACGCGGCCACGCCGCAGATCGGCCCGAAGGTCTCGGTGTTCGCGAGGTCGTCGTCGGCGCGCACGCCGGCGACGATCGCGGGGTGCCGGTAGATCCCGATCGCCGGGTCGCCGACGAACTGCGGCCACGGACGCGCCGCGTCGATCGGCCCGGCGTGGTCGGAGCCGAGCCGCCGGTGGTGGGGCCGGATCAGGCCGAGATGGGCGTCGAAGGCGGCGGCGAACTTCTCGTCGAGCATCGGGCCGTACAGGACGTCCTGCCGCGGATCGCCGATGCGCGCGGCCCGGACGGCGGCGTCGAAGCGCGCGAGGAACTCGTCGTGGACGTCGGCGTGCACGATCGCGGTCCCCAGCGACGTGCAGCGCTGGCCCGCGGTGCCGAACCCGCTGAACAGCGCCCCCTCGACGGCGAGGTCGAGGTCCGCGTCGGGCATGACCACCATCGGGTTCTTGCCGCCGAGCTCCAGGCAGGCGGCCTGCCCGTGGGCGCCGCACAGCGCGCCGATGCGGCGCCCGACCGTCGTCGACCCGGTGAACCCCACCTTGTCGATCGTCCCGGCCTGGAGCGCGGCCTCGAGGCCGGCGAAGGTGTCGGCGCCGGAGGCGTGCACGACGTTGAGCACGCCGGCGGGCACGCCGGCGGCCTCGAACAGCCGGGCGAAGGCGTCCGCCGTGGCGGCGGCATACTCGGCCGGCTTCCACACGACCGCGTTGCCGCACAGGAGCGCCGGGACCAGGTGCCACGACGGGACGGCGACCGGGAAGTTCCCGGCAGTGATCACCGCCGCCACGCCGACGGGCCGGCGGAACGTGAAGAGGTCCTTGTCGGGCATCTCCGAGGGCACGGTCATGCCGTACAGGCGCCGGCCCTCCCCCAGGAACACGTCGCACGTGTCCACCGCCTCCTGCACCTCGCCGCGCGCCTCGGCGATCGGCTTGCCGATCTCGCGCGTGACGAGCGCCGCCAGGGTGTCGAGGTTCGCCTCGATCAGGCGGCCGAGAGAGGCGAGCACCCGCCCCCGGACGGGCGCCGGCACCCGCGCCCAGGCCGGCTGGGCCGCCCGGGCTGCCCGGGCGGCCGCGGCGAAGGCGTCCGGTCCGGCCAGGGCGACGTCGGCGACGACGTCGTCGATGCGGGCAGGGTTGCGCGAGGGAACGGTGGCGGCGGCCCCGTCGGGGGCGGCGCCGGCGATGCGGGAGGCGATGGCGGGCATGCGCGCGACCTTACCCAGGTGCCGCCCGATACCAGCGGGGCGAGGTGGTCGGCGGCGGGTCCAGGCGCGCCTCGACGCTGACGAGCGCCGGGCCGCCCGCGGCGAGGCCGCGCCGCAGGGCATCCGCCAGGCCGGGTCCGAGGTCGGGCGCGCGCTCGCCGGCCACCCCGAACGCTTCGGCGAGCGCCGTCCAGTCGGGCGTGGCCAGGTCGACCCCGAACGGGTCGGCGCCGGCCCGGCGCTGGTCGTAGCGCAGCATCCCGTAGCCGCCGTCGTCGACGAGCAGGACGCACACCGGCAGTCCCTCCTGCGCCGCCGTGGCCAGTTCGCCGCAGGCGAACAGGAAGCCGCCGTCGCCGCAGACGCACAGGACCGGCCCCGCGCCGGCGACCGCCGCTCCGAGGCTGGCGGGGAAGGCGAAGCCCAGCGTGCCCCAGCCGACCGGGTAGGCGAGGCGGCGCGGTCGCGCGAACGGGTGCAGCGCGGCGGTCCAGTAGCCCGGGATGGCCATGTCGGCGAAGACGGGCGTGTCCGGGCCGACCGCCGCGGCGATCGAAGCGAGCAGCGCGGCGGCGTCCGGCGACTCGGCGGCGAGGCGGTCGCGGGCGGCGCGGCGGCGTGCATCGAGTCCGACCCACGGCGGCCGCGCGCCGCCCGGTCCGGCCACGGCGTCGCGCAGGGCCGACGCCGACGCGGCAGCGTCACCGGCGAGCACGACGTCGGCGCCGTACTCGCGCGTGGCCCGGGCCGGATCGACGTCGGCGACGATCAGCCGCGGCGGGCGCGGCATCCGCCAGTTCTGGGTGGACATGCCGTCCAGGTCACTGCCGACCACGAGCACCGCGTCGGCCTCGTCCCAGAGGGCTCCCGCCTCGAGCACGTGCGGCGGCAGTCCCACCCAGGACGGATGGCCCGGCGGGATGATGCCCCGGGCGCCATAGGTCTCGAGCACCGGGGCGCCGAGCGACGCCGCCAGGTCGGCCAGCGCGGGCCCCGCGCCGGCCCGCACCGCGCCCCCGCCAGCCCAGATCAGCGGGCGCTCGGCCGCGCCGAGAACCTCTGCCGCCGTGGCGACGGCATCTGGCGCCGGCATCGCTGCCGGGCCTGGCGGATCGGGCGGCGGCGCCAGCGGCGCGGGCGCGGACAGCAGGTCGGCCGGAATCTCGACGAGGACCGGGCCGGCAGGCGCCGCGACGGCGAGGCTCGCCCCTGCCGCGACCGCCGCCCCGACCTCAGCGGGCGCCTGCGCCCGCAGCGCCGCCTTGACGAACGGCGAGAACATCGCCGCCTGCTCGCCGGCCTCGTGCAGCGCGCCCCGCACGATGCCCGGTCGCGTCAGCCCCGCCGGCACGTCGCTGGCGATCACGAGGACCGGGGACCCGCTCGCATGGGCCTCGCCGACCGCGCACACCGTGTTCGCGGCGCCCGGGCCGGTCGTGACCACGGCGACGCCGAGGCCGCCGGTCGTGCGGGCCAGGCCGTCGGCCGCGTAGGCCGCAGCCTGCTCGTGGCGGACCCCGACGAGGCGCAGGTCCGAGCGCCGGACGGCGTCCCAGATCGCCAGGACGTGCACGCCCGGGAGGCCGAACGCAATGTCGACGCCGGCATCCGCCAGCGCCGCGACCACCGCATCCGCGCCGCGCGGCGAGCCAGCCACCTTCACTAGCTCTGGTTGAAGAAGCCCTTCTCGATGAGCCGCGCGCGCTCCTCCGCCGAGACCTCGACGTTGCGCGGCGTCAGCAGGAAGACCTTGTCGGCGATGCGCTGCATCCCGCCGTCGAGGGCGTAGGTCAGGCCGCTCGCGAAATCGATGAGGCGCTTGGAGAGGTCGGTGTCCGAGCCCTGCAGGTTGAGGATCACCGGGATCGAGTCCTTGAACTTGTCGGCGATCTGCTGGGCGTCGTTGAAGCTCTTGGGCACGACGAGGTGAACGCGGACGTCGCCGCCGGAGCGGCCGTTCGTGCGCCCGCCCTGCACGGGACGGAGCACGCCGGTGCGCCGCTCGGCGCCCGCGTCCTCGTCGCCGAAGATGTCGTCGATCTCGTCGCGGCGGCGCCGGGCCGAGAGGCGCCGGACGTTCGGGCGCTCGCGGTAGCGATCCTCGAGTTCGGCCTCCGGGGCAGGCGGCGGCGGGGCCGCCGGTTCGTCGTAGTCGTCGTAGCGGTCCTCGGCGAGGCCGAAGTAGACGAGCGCGCGGTGCCAGGTGTCGCGAAGTGCCATCTCGGAGCGGGGGTTCGCCCACCGGGGCGGAATCCCTGCCGGCAAGCCTAGCGCGGGTTCGCGGATTCAGGCGTAGAGGATCGTGCCGATCCGCACGATCGTCGCCCCTTCCTCGACCGCGACCTCGAAGTCCTGGGTCGTGCCCATGGAGAGCCGCTGCAGGCCGTGGCGGTGCGCGAGGTCGCGCACCGCGGCGAAGTGCGGCCGGCTCTCCTCCGGGTCGGCGGCCAGCGGCGGCATCACCATCAGCCCGGTCACGGGGACCGGGGCCCGGCCGATGAACGCCCCGAGATCCGCGGGCGCGATCCCGCTCTTGGACTCTTCCCCGGCGATGTTCACCTCGACGAGCACCTCGGTCCCCGGCGGAGCCGCCTCGAGGCGGCGCAGGACGGAGTCGCTCCCGACCGAGTGGATCAGGCGCACCAGCGGGAGCACCTGCTTGACCTTGCGGCTTTGCAGGTGCCCGATGAAGTCGAAGGTGAGCCGGTCGCCCCAGCGGGCCGCCTTGGCCTCGAGGTCCTGGGCGCGGTTCTCGCCGCACAGCACGATCCCGGCGTCGGCGAGCACGCCCATGTCCTCGACACCGACGTACTTCGTCGCGGCGCACAGTTCGACGTCCTGCTCGCGCCGTCCGGCGCGGGCCGCCGCGGCGGCGATCCGCTCGCGCACGCCAGCGAGGTTCTCCCGGACCCGGCCGGCCTCCAGGCCACGGACTAGCTCAGGCACGCGATCCCCCCCTGGCGGCCGGTGACGCCGCCGTCGCGGCGGTGCGAGAAGAGCAGCCCGGGCGGCGCGCACAGCGTGCACAGGCCGAGGTCGTGGACCGCCGCGACGCCAGCCGCCTCGAGCTGGCGCCGCGCGACGGCGGGCAGGTCGGCTCGGCGGCCATCGCGGACCTCGGGGCCCAGGTCGGCGAAGGCCGCGTGCACCTCGTCGCCCGCCTCGTAGCAGCAGCCCCGCGCCCCCGGCCCGATGGCGGCCTCCAGCCGGGCGTCGGCGGCGCCGAGGTCACGGACCGCCTGCACGCCCGCCGCGACGATCCCGGCCGCCAGCCCGCGCCAGCCGCCGTGGAGCATCGCGACGGCCCCGCCGCCCGCGACCGCGATCGGCAGGCAGTCCGCCACGAGCACGATCGGCGCCACGCCCGGCATCGCGGTCGCCTGCCCGTCGGCCTCCACCGGCGCGCCGGGGCCCGCCCCGGCCGTGCGGCGCTCGACGTGCGCGCCGTGGACCTGGCGGCCCTGCGCCAGCGCCGCGGCTTCGACGCCGGCGGCGGCCGCGGCCCGGCGGCGGTTCTCGGCCACGGCCGCCGGATCGTCGTCGGTCCACAGCCCGAGGTTCAGCGTGTCGTACGGCGTCGCCGACACCCCGCCCTCGCGCGCGGTGAAGACGACCCGGGCGCCGGGCAGCGCGATCTCGAAACGGCCTTCCCGCGCCACGAACCGTGCGGCGGCCACCGTCATGGGACGGCCACCGGGAGCCCCGGCACCGGCGAGCGCTGGGCGTACTCGAAGTGCGCGCGGCGGGGGGCAACGAGCGTCTCGGCGAGGGTCCAGCCGGCGCCGCGAGCGCCGCGCTCGTACACCTGCAGTCTGAGGTCCGCCACCTCGGTGTTGTAGCACCAGGCCTCGTCGCCGTCGGGATCGTGGTAGGTGACGCCGACCAGGTCCTCGCGGCGGGCGGTGACCGTCGCCGCGATCCGCCGCTCCCCCGCGCCCGTCGCGAACGTCCACGAGGTGAGCGTGAAGGTGCTCGGCGTGCGCAGGACCCGCCACGGTGACGTGGCCAGCAGGTCGGCGCCGCCGAAGCGCCCCACGACCGGCGTGCTCGGACCGACCTCGCGCCCCGCGCGCGGCACGACCACCGAGACGCCGTCGACGAACGCCCCGGGCCGCGGCGCGCCGTCGAGCGTCTCGAGGTCGCAGGCATGCAGCCAGGCCCAGCGGGCGGCGTGCTTGGCGCCCCACAGATGCGCCTGGCCGCCGCGGGCCCCGTCGAGCACGATCTCCCGGCCTCCGAAGGCGACGGTGCCGCGCACCGCGAGATCGGCGTGGGGCAGCACGAGCACCGTCTTGGCGATCCGCGCCCGCTGCAGGACCGGCGCGACGTGCTCGTAGCCGCCGCCCGGCTCCGGCTCCCAGGAGAGATCCCAGCGCACGTCGTCGAGGCCGCCCGTCATCCCGCGGTCGCTCAGCACGGCGTCGTCGATCCGCACCTCGAACGGATCGGCCGCCCACCGCAGGCTTGCGATCGGGAACGTGGCCTTGCGGCCGACGTTGGCGGCGGGATCAGCGGGATCCATCGCCATGAACCACAGCGCGCACGTCGGCGGGGCGCCGGTGCCCGGCAGCGGCGCGACCATCGTGTAGCGGATCCACAGGCCGACGCCGCTGCCGCGATCCGTCGCCGACAGGTAGTAGACCTCGTAGTGGCCGGGGCGCCCGTCCCACCGCAAGCTGTTCAGCCCGGCTGGCATCGGGCGGATGCTAGATCACCGATTTCGCGCGGGCGCGGGCGGGCGGGCGGGCGCTGCGCCGGCGGCCGGCGCTACCGGTCGCGCTCACCGCCGCCGCCGGCGTCCGCGGCAGCCAGCGCGACGCCGAGCTGCTCGGCGGCACCCGCCGCCTCGCCGTCCTGGCGCGCCACCAGCGCGGCGGCGAGCGCCCGTCCGATCGCCGGGCCCTCGGGCACCCCGGCGGCGAGCAGATCGGCGCCGCTGATGTCGAGCCGCACGTGCCGCAGGTCGTCCAGCCACGCTGCGGCGGCCGCCGCCGGCCCGAGGGCGCCCGCGACCGCCACCGCCGCGGGCGGGAGGGCCGCCGCGGCGGCAGCGATCTCCGACGGCCGCACCGCCGCGGCCAGCGCCCGGGCGGCGGCGGGCGACCACGCCGCCGCAGCCACGGCGTCCGCTCGCACGGCGGCGGGCATCCCGAGGCCGTCCAGCCACCGCTCCAGGCCGGCTGGATCGAGCCCGCGGCACGCCTCCCCGAGCACCGCCGGGGCCCGGCGGGCGTCGCCGGGCAGCAGGGCGAGGGCGCGCTCGGCGAGTTCGCGATCGGGCGCAAAACCCGGGTGCAACGCACCGGACAGCCCGAGACGCGCGCACCACTCCAGCGCAGCGGGCGCGCTGGGCTCGTCCAGGAGCAGCAGCAGCTCCTCCCCCAGCCGCGGCGCCGCGACGGTTCCAAGGGCGCCGCCGCCGATCGCCGCCCGCGCGAGCCGCTCGGTTGCCGGCTCCAGGCCGAAGCCCAGCCGGCCGGCGTAGCGGGCGATCCGCACGAGGCGGGTGGGGTCGTCGACGAACGAGCGGTCGTGCAGGACGCGCAGCAGCCCCGCCTCGACGTCCTCGAGGGCGCCCGGGAACGCCGTCAGGCCCCCGGGTCGGGGGCCGCTGAGCCCGGCGGCAATCGCGTTGATCGTCACGTCGCGCCGACCGAGATCCTCGGCGACCGGCGCGGGCTCGACCTCCGGCAGGGCCCCCGGCTCGGCGTAGGTCTCCCGGCGGGCGGTGGCGACGTCGACCGGCCGTCCGAGCACGGTCACGGTCGCGGTCAGGAAGCGCTCGTGCGGCGTCACCGGCGCGCCGAGGCGTTCGCCGAGCAGGCGCGCGGCGGCGATGCCGTCACCCTCGACGACGAGGTCGAGATCCCCGGGCACATGGCCGAGCAGGAGGTCGCGGACGGCTCCCCCGACGAGGTAGACGCCGGCGATTCCGTCCAGGGCATCGAGCACCGCCGCGGCGCGCGGCACCGCGTGGAGACGGGCGATGAGCTCTTGTGGGGACGGCGGCGGCACCGCCGCACCATAGAACCCGAACCTGCGGACGCGCCCGCCCGGCCATCTAGCATGGCCCGCCAATGTCCGACCGCCGCAAGCGCCTGCTCGTCATCGCCGCCGTCGCCGCCGTCGCCGTCGCGGCGCTCGCCGTCGCCAGCTACTTCCTGCTGCGCGAGCCCAGCGACGTCTCCAACCCGGACGTCGAGTTCAAGACCGAGACGCGCACCACGCCGCCCCCGCCGCCGAAGCCGCGCGAGTACGCGTGGCCTCGCTACGGGCTCACGCCGAGCCGCATCCGGGCCTTCCAGGAGCCCGCGGCTCCGGCGCCGCCGTTCCGGCAGCGCTGGCGCGTCACCGGCGAAGTCCTGCTCGAGTTCCCGCCCGCGCTGGTCGGCGACACGCTCTATCAGCTCAACGACGGCGGGATGCTCCGTGCCTTCGACAAGGCGACCGGCGCGGTGCGCTGGCGCCGCAAGCTCGGCTCGCTCGCCGCCTCCACCCCAGCCGTCGGCGGCGGCGTCGCCTACGTGACGATCCTCGAGCGCACGAAGGACGGCAGCGGGCGGATCGCCGCGGTCCGCACCCAGAACGGGTCGATCCTCTGGAGCCGCGACCTCCCGAGCCGGGCCGAGTCCTCGCCGCTGCTCTACGGATCGACCGTGGCGTTCGGCTCCGAGGACGGGACCGTGTACGGCGTGGATGCCCGCACCGGGCGCACGAAGTGGACATACCGGGCTGCGGGGGCGGTGAAGGGAGCTCCGGCGCTCGCCAACGGCAATCTGTACTTCGGCGACTACGGCGGGCAGGTTCAGGCGATCCGTGCCGGCAGCGGGAAGCGGGTGTGGTCCACCGGCACGAACGGCGGGAGCTTCGGACGGTCGGGGACCTTCTACTCGACCGCCGCGCTGCGGTTCGGCCGCGTCTACATCGGCAACACCGACGGGCGCATGTACTCGTTCGCGCAGCGCGACGGCGAGCTCGCCTGGGCCACCCGGACCGGCGACTACGTCTACGCGGCGCCGGTCGTGGCCGACGTGGCGGGCCTGGGGCCAACCGCCTTCGCCGGCTCCTACGACGGGACGTTCTACGCCTTCGACGCGCAGTCTGGCTCGGTGCGCTGGTCGTTCGACGCCGGCGGCCGGATCTCCGGCGGCGGGACGCTCGTCGGCGACGTCGTCTACTTCGCCGAACTGGGCAACCGGCGCACGATCGGGCTCGAGGCGCGGACCGGCCGGCAGGTCTTCACCTTCCCGCGCGGCGGCTTCGATCCCGTGATCACCGACGGCCGCTGGATCTACCTGACCGGCTACACGACGCTTCACGCGCTCGTGCCGGTCAA
>CAZEKK010000050.1:0-12616 GCA_964512905.1 uncultured Solirubrobacteraceae bacterium | reverse complement strand
AAGGCTCCAGCGAGGCGATCGCTGCGCCCGCATCGCCGAGGCGGGCCAGGCGCGACCGCGGGGCGGGAGGCGCGTCGCCACGTGCGCCGGTCTGGGAGGGTGGGTCGGCCCTAGTTCTCACGTCCGCCGGAGCGGACTCGGGCGGCGATGACGGCCGGCGCACCTCAGCCATCGGGGCTGCTCCGCTTGCGCGCCGACACCCGCGACACGCTAGCAAGCAAGTGCCGACGCGGCGGTCGCGGCAGTCACCGCCGGGCCACGAAGTTGACCCGCTCCGCGGCGTGGAACGTGCGCTCGAACTCGTCGCCGGTGTAGGGCCCCGTGCCGTCGAGGTCGTACACGCGCAGGCCCGCCTCGTCGACAAGCTGTCAAGGATCGCCGGATTTCCCTGGATGTGATCACGGGAATTCCCTGCCTGTGATTGCTGGGCGCAGGGCGTTGATGGCGTCGCGGTGGGCGCGCATGCGGGAGCTGTCGCCGTTGATCGCCAGGACGGTGGCGTGGTGCAGGAGGCGATCGAGGATCGCGGCGGCGACGGTGGTGTCTTCGAAGATGGCTCCCCAGTCGGCGATGCCGCGGTTGGTGGTCAGGATGATCGAGCCGTGCTCGTAGCGGCGGCTGATGACCTGGAACAGATGAGCTGCGGCTTCGCCGGGCATGGGCAGGTAGCCGAGCTCGTCGATCTATGCGGACTTCGGCATAGGTCGATGATCAGCAGCTGCGGCCCGTTCCAGAAGCGCATCGTCGTGGCCCAGCGGCCTTCGTGGGCGGCCTTGGCGGTTCGGGCGACGAGGTCGGCGGCGGTCGTGTAGTAGACGCGGTAGCCGGCCTCGATCGCGCGGTGGCCGAGGACGGTGGCGAGCATCGTCTTGCCGACGCCGGGCGGGCCGATCAGCAGCGCGTTCGCGCGCTCTTCGACGAAGCGCAGCGTGGCGAGGTCTTCGACCAGGCGGCGGTCCAGGCCGGGCTGGGCGCTGAAGTCGAACTGCTCGAGGGTCTTGCGTGCCGGCAGCTTGGCGAACCGCAGCCGTTCTTGCAGGCGGCGCTGCTCGGCCGCGGCGACTTCGGCGGCGAGCAGATCGTGCAGGAACTGGGCGTAGGGCGGCTTGTCGCGCTCGGCGGCCTCCAGTGCCGGGGCGAGCTGGTCGGCGGCCGCGGTGAGCTTGAGGTGGTGCAGGTGCCCGCGCAGCTGCTGGTAGATGGTGTCGGCCATCAGGACGCGGCCTCGGCCAGCTCGGCGTAGCGGGCCAGGTCGATCACCGGCGCCGCGGCGGGCTCAAGCCCCTTGAGGCGGGCCAGCTCGGCCAGCGCGTTCTCGCCGGGCGGCCGGTTGGCCTTGCGCCGGCAGGCGCGGCCGGTGGAGAACGCCGCCAGCACCGCGCGTTCGAGCGCTGCGGCGTGCTCTGCGCTGCGCACCGTCTGTCCGGCGCCCGCCGGGGCGCGGCGGTGCGTGGCGACGACCTCGCCCGCGCCCGACAGGATCCGCAGGACCGGCTCGCCGACGCGGGCATGAACGGTCACGGTCCGGCCCGCGTGGACGGGCGGGACGCTGTAGCGGTTGCCCTCGAACGCGGCCAGCGCCGAGCGCGACGCGCGGCGCTCGACGGCGATCACCGCCGGGTAGGCGGCGGCCGGCAGCGCCCGCAGCGGCTCGGCCGCGCCGAGCTGGCCGACCGTGCCCGACGGGCGCTTGCGCGCGTCGGCGACCTGCAGGCACCAGCGGTCCAGCGATCCCTGCGCCTCGGCCGGCATGACGGCCGGGGCGGTGCGCCACCACGAACGCGTCATGTACTTGATCGCTGCCTCGACAACGCCCTTGCGCTGCGCCCGCCGCGGCGGGCAGACCGCGATCTCGACCCCGTAGTGCTTGGCCGCCTGCGCGGCGTCGACGGTGAGCCGGTCGGTGCCCGGGACGACGATCGTCGACATCCGGTCGGTCCGCCAGACCCGCGGCGTCCCGCCCAGGCCGACGAGGACGCGGTGCATCGCCTCCGCGAGGTGCCCGAACGTCATCTGCTCGCACAACACGCCGCGGAACCGGCCCGAGCAAGAAAGCGCGCCGACGAGCACGAACGCAGGCTCGCCCCACGGAACGTCCTCGGGCGCCAGCTCGAGCCAGTCCCACTGGATCTCCTCCCCCGGCGGATGCTCGATCTCGACCGTCACGGCGCCGCCGCGGCGGTGCTCGCAGACCAGGCAGGCCGGCCGCAGCTCAAGGCGCCGCAGCTCGCGCACCAGCGTCGGATAGGAACGGTCGAACCCGGCCTCGACGAGCTCGCGGTGAAGCACGGTCGCCTCCAGGTGCGGGTCGTCGACGAACCGCGCCTCGATGAAGCCGCGAAACGGCTCAAGGCAGCTCGCCGCCGGCCGCCGGCGCCGGCGAGCCCCTTCGCCGGCCAGGTACTTGCGGATCGTCTTCGGGTCGCGGCCGGTGTGCCGGCTGATCGCGGCCACCGTCCAGCCGCGCGCCTTGAGCGCGTGGATCTCCACGTCGTCCTCCTCTGTGAGCATCCCCTCCGGGTCCTCCTCTTCCATCGCAGGCTTCGAGAACCAGCGACGGTGAGGGGGACCCCCGACAGAAACGCGCCCGCGCGTGGGAAGCGGACTCCGGCTCGGCCCTAACGGGCCTTCGCCTCCGCCGCTCCCCACGCGCGCCTACGCCTCGACGGAGTGGGGAATTCCAGTGATCAGATCAGGGGAGGAAACCGTGATCGCGCGCACAAGCAGCCGGTACACATCTCGCGGCGAAGTGTCGTAGTGCTCTGCCGACCCGCTTCCGTGCTCGAAGACGACGATCGGCTGATGACGCGCGAGGGTCCTCCTCGCTCCCTCGAGCACCTGGCGCTCGGCGCCCTCCACATCGATCTTGATCAGCGCGGGCACGTAGTCTGGGGGAAGCACATCGTCGAGCACCTCGACGTCGACGGTGATCTCCTCGGTCTCGGCGGGCTGATCGCCCGGGAGCGGTCGGAACTTCAAGCCGCTCCAGCCCTCGGCATTGCGGACGTGCGTGAAGGTGGACGTCCCGGCAGCGTTGGCGAGCGCCGCGTTGCGCACGTCGTAAAGCAGCGGAGGCTCGTCGAACACCGTTGACAGGAACGCGAGGACCGGCTCAGCGAACAGGGCTTCCAGCGCGGACCCGTAGTACCAGTAGATGTCGACGACCCGGGCCTTCTCTTTGTCGGCGCCGGCCTGCAGCGGCTCGCCTGCTTCTATGCGCCGGTCGAGTTCGTCCTTGGCGTCGAGACGGTCGGTCCACAGCCCCCCGTAGCGGAGAGCCGCCTCGCAGGCGGTCGGTGCGCGACCGTCCCGCGCCCCGGCTCGAGGTGCCCAGGTGGATCGGCGCCGTTTCGCTGCGCGCCACCGGGCGTCAGCGACCCGACGCCACACATGCCCGGAACGGACCGCTCGCCGAGAGCTGGACGATCCACGGCAGCGCTCCGCGATCCCGCGGAACCGCGAGCGTCGCCGAAGCGCGCGGCGCCACCGTCCCGATCGGGTCCGCCGGAAACGCGCTCGCGAAGCGGCGCGCGCGCACCTCAACTGGCGCGTCGCCTGTGGCTTCGACGGCGAGCCCGCGGCGGGGGAGGCGCAGCTGAATCGAGGGCGCCCCTCTGCCTTGGACGACCGCGCAGCCCGCACCGAGCGTCGGCCTTGTGCCAGTAGCCGCGATCACCACCGGCGGTCGGCCCGTGCCGCGAGCCGGCCTGGCTGACGGTCGCAGCGATGCAGGGAGAACGAGAAGCGACACCCGATCGGCCGCGGCCCGGCGACCCTCCGGGCTGGCGGCCAGTTCCCGGGCCGTGTCGGCCGGGGATCCGAGATCGTCAACGGCGGCCAGGTACTTCCCCGCAACGATCTGCGGAGCCAGCTTCGTGTCCGGCTGGGCCTCGGGCGCTGCCTGATCGCGCGCAAGCTCGAGCGCCGCGAGCTCCGCGTCCAGCGTCAGTGAGTTGGCCCGCAGTCCTCGGGCGCCGTCGCGGAGCGGCTGGAGGTTGGCCGCCATCGAGTAGATCGCGAGGAGCGCAGCGAACACCAGAAGCCAGTTCGGCCTCGGCGCTCCACGCAACGCCTCCGCCGCGACGAGGATGATGAACGCTGCGCTCGGGTAGAGGTAGCGGCTCGCATCCGCCGGCACGACTCCCGCCCGCCCCCAAGCCGTGAGCGCCCAGAATCCGAGCGCGATGACCAGTACGCCCGCCATCCTGGGGAGCAGCACCCGGCGGCGGCCGAGCACCAAGACCAGACCGGCCACTGCGACGACCAGGAGTGCAGGCCCCCAAGCGGTCCCGGGCCCGACGAGCGCTCCCAATGCACTCGCCGCAGCGTCGGCGGCCCAGCGAGGGGCGGCGGCACGGTCGGGCTGCTGGAGGGCGTCCACTCCGTATCCGGCGTACCAGATCGCATACAGCACGACCGGAACCGCCACGAGCCAGATCCGCCGCCAGCGGTCGGGTCGCGCGAGGATCTCGACGGCGACGCCAAGGGCGATCGGCAGCCCAAGCCCCGAGCAGGCGATCGAGATCGAGATGAGAAGGCACGCTGCAGCATCGCCGCCGCGCGTCGAGCGATCGAGGGCGAGGAGCGCACCGATTCCGGCGGCTACGGAGCCCAGATAGCCGACTTGGAATGGCCAGAGCAGGTCCTGCCACGCCGCGCCGAGGAAGAGCAGGAGGCAGGCAGCCACGATACCCAGCACGTCGCCGACGCAACGGCGCGCGTACGTGAACACGAGCGCCACACACACGAGGTGCAGCGCCACGACGAGCATCCGGTATGGGAAGTACGAATCGATCCCAACCAACATGAACATGGCCTTGTAGAGAGCGACCGGTACGAGCGAAAGGTGCTCGTTGTGCGCGTCCAAGAACGCGCTGGCGTTCCATCCGCGGCGATCCTGGATGAACGCCCACTCGTCGAAGAAGAAGTCGGTGTCGCGCCCGACGTAGAGCAGAACGGCCGCCCACACGACCATCAGGCCTCCGAGGAGCAGCAAGGGCGTCAACGGATGGCGGGCGATCGCTGGCACGCGGCTGGCGCGGACCGTGCCCGTGGTGGTGGCGTGGACCGGCAAGGTGCGTGAGGCTACCGCGATGGGGCCAACCGAAGCCGTCGCTCCGACGCAGACGCTACCCGGCGGTCGCGCCGCATCACCGGGCTGCCGCGCGTAGAATCGCCAGGGTGCCGAGCGCCACGCCGTTTCGACGGCAACGTCCTCAAGGCATGTCCCGCGAACCCTCAGCCAGGGAGCAATCGTGCCGCTGAGCACCGTCGAGGCATCGGAAACGCTTGGGCTGCCGCGCGTCAGCGCGGCGGTCTGTGTGCCCGTCTACGGTGCGGCTGACGACTTCACCCAGTGCATCCGGGCGCTGCTTGCCCACACGCCGCTCGACGTGCCCATGCTCATCGCCGATGACGCGAGCGCCGACCCCGCGATTCGCGCGTTTCTCGACGACCTCGACGCCCGCGGCGTGCTCGAGCACCACGTCACCTACCTCCGCCAGCCCGAGAACCTCGGCTTCGTCGGCAACATGAACTCCGCCTTCGCCGTGCTCGATCCCGCAGACGTCGTGATCGTCAACAGCGACTGCGTCGTCGCTGCCGAGTGGTTCACCCGCCTGCGGGCCGCTGCGACCTCCGATTCGCGCGTGGCCACGGCCAGCACGCTGACCAACAACGGCACGATCCTGTCGATTCCGTCGCGCAACCGGCCAAGCAGCAACCTCCCGCAGGACTGGCCCCTCGATCGCGCCGCCGAGCAGGTCGCTGCGCAGTCACTGAAGCTCCATCCGCAGATCCCGACGGGGATCGGGCACTGCCTCTACGTCAGGCGCGCGGCGCTCGACCTCGTCGGCGACTTCGACCGCGCGTTCGACCCTGGCTACGGCGAGGAGGTCGACTTCTCGCAGCGCTGCGTCATCCACGGGCTGTCGCACGTCGTGGCCGACGACGTCCTCGTGCTCCACCGCGGCGGCGCGTCCTTCTCGCCCGGCCGCGAGAAGAACCCCGAGCAGGAAGAGCACGACGAGATCATCTCGGCGCGATATCGCTACTACGACGACTGGGTTGACGCCGTCAAGGACGACCGGACGAGCCCGCTTGCCCGCTCCCTGGCGGCCGCGTCGCGCGCGCTGCGCGGACTGACCGTGACCATCGACGGCCGCTCGCTCGGCCCGTTCGTCACCGGCACCCAGACGCACACGCTCGAGGTGATTCGGGCTGTCCATGCCACGAGTCGGTGTGTCGTACGAGTCGTGGTCCCTGACCAGCTCGGCGACTACGCGGCCGCGCGGATCGCCGAGCTTCCCGGCATCGAGCTGCTCGCAGAGAGCGACGTCGGCGACGACCTCGAACGGACGGACGTCGTGCACCGCCCGTTCCAGGTCACGCACGAGGACGATCTCGACTTCCTGCTGCGTGTCGGTGAGCGCATGGTGGTCACCCACCAGGATCTGATCGCGTTCAACAACCCGTCGTACTTCGACTCGTTCCGGGCGTGGGACGAGCATCGGCGCCTGACCCGCAGGACGATGGCGATCGCCGATCGCGTCGTCTTCTTCTCCGCCCATGCGGCCGCAGAGGCGTTGGCCGCCGATCTCGTCGACCGCCCGCGCGTCGAGGTCGTCCACATCGGCACGACCCACGCGGCAAACGGCGCGTCTCCCGCCACGGCGCCGCCGCCCGGTCTGCGGGAGTCGATCGGCGAGCGACCGTTCCTGCTCTGCCTCGGCACGGACTTCTCGCACAAGAACCGGGTGTTCGCGCTGCATCTGCTGGAGCGGCTGCGTGTCGCGCACGGCTGGGACGGCGGCCTGGTGTTCGCCGGCGGCCACGTCGCTCGGGGCTCGTCGGCTGGAGCCGAGGCTTCCTTCCTCGCCGCTCGTCCCGACCTCGCCGGATCGGTCGTGGATCTCAAGGCCGTGCCGGACGCCGAGCGGGACTGGCTGATGGCGTCGTCGGCGGCAGTCGTGTATCCGACGACCTACGAGGGCTTCGGCCTCGTGCCCTACGAGGCGGCGAGCGCGGGAGTCCCGTGCGTCTTCGCTTCCGGCACCTCGCTGGCCGAGCTGTTGCCGGATTCGCTGGCGACGATCGAGCCCTGGGACGCCGACGCCACCGCCGAGGCCGTCGTGCCGCTGCTGACGCAAGGCGCCAAGCGCGAGGAGCACGTGGCGGCCGTCGCGGCCGCCGGCGCGCGCCTGACGTGGCAGCGCACGGGCGAGGCGCTCGTGGGCGCCTACGAGACGGCGGCGCGGTCGCCGGCGCGGGAATCTGCGGTGCTGCTCCTCGAGACGCACGCCGCCGAAGAGCGGATGCGTGAGCTCGAGCGCGACTACTGGGATCTGGAGGAAGCCTTCGACGACGACGCGGCGGCGCTGGTCGGGCCGCGCGGCGTGCTGCCGAAGGACTTGATCCGGCCCCTGCTGGCGATCTCATCGCGGCCGTGGCTGCGGATCCCGCTGCTCGGGCCCCTGCGCCTGGCGTTCGGCTTCGTGCGCTGGGTCAAGACGTTCGGCCATCGTCCGGCCTCCTGACGACCGGATACAGTCGCGCCGATGGCCGCGCCGCCGCACGACCCAGTCCGCTGGTTTCTCGAGCACTACGAGGACGCGCCCGCGCAGATCCTCGACTTCCTCGCGGCGGACGGGTTCTCCCTCGAAGGCAAGGACGTCGCGGACGTCGGTTGCGGCGACGGGGTGATCGATCTCGGGGTCGTGCACCGTGGGCGTCCAGCCATGCTCGTGGGCTATGACATCCGACCCGTCGACATCGAGGGCCTCGTCGCGGCGACCGCTGCGGCTGGCATCGAGCAGCCGCTACCGGACAACCTCAACTTCATGGTCTCCGAGGCCGACCGCATCCCCGCGGTCAACGACAGCTTCGACATCGTCTACAGCTGGTCGGTCTTCGAGCACGTCGACAAGCCGGTCCAGATGCTCAGCGAGATCCGGCGAATCCTGAGGCCCGACGGCGTGCTGTTCCTGCAGCTCTGGCCCTTCTTCTACTCGCAGCACGGCGGGCACCTGTGGCCGCACTACGACGAGGGCTTCCCGCACCTGCGGCGCCGCACCGAGGACGTCCTGGACGATGTCGGGCTCGCGTTCGGAACCGATCCGACGCGCTCGGCCGACGACGAGTACCGCAGCCTGAACCGCCTGACGCTTGACGGCCTGCAGCTTGCGCTCCTCGCCGCAGGCTTCCAGATCGGGAGGGCTGAGCTCATCACGAACACGCTGCACCTCGACCGCGAGCTGATGCGCTATCGGCTGTCGGACCTGCTCATCGGCGGCGTGAAGCTGCTGGCGTCGCCGGCGCCGCTGGCTTGAGGACGGTGCCGACTCCGGCCTACTAGGGCGGTGCCGACTCCGACGTCGGCAGCGAGGTCGAGACTCCTGCGGGCTCCTCCGCCCGCGTCCGATGGGGGTCAGACAGCAACCGTTAGGGGTCAGTCTTCAGCCGGCGCCGACAAGTCGACAGCGGTTTGGTTTCTGTGGCTCGGGTACCGTGGCAATCTGTGGCCCTCACCGTCTGCACGTTCACGGCAGCGCCCGGGCCGTTCGTGGCCGCATCGCTTGGCCGTCTTCGTGACGTAGCCGACGAGATCCTCGTCGTAGCGGACGCCGCCGTAGGCGATCGCGACCTGCAGGAATACGCCCGCGTCGCGGACCGCCTGTTCCGCGCCGAATTCGAATTCCTCGAGTTCCACCTCCCCTGGCTGCATCGGCAGTGCCGCGGCGACTGGGTGCTGCGGCTCGACGGCGACGAGTGCGTGAGCGATGCCCTGGTGCGGCAGCTCCCCGACCTGATCGCCTCGCGCGAGGCGCTCCAGTACTGGATCCCGCGGCGGTGGGCCTATCCAGACGCCGGGCACTGGATCGCCGAGATGCCGTGGTGGCCGGACCCGCAGCTGCGGCTCGTCCGCAACGACGGGACGCTCAGCTTCGACGGGGCGCTTCACTCCAGCGCCAGGCCGGCCAGCCCGCACGGGTATGTCGAGGCGCCCATCTACCACCTCGCCGCGCTCGTCGACCCGCTGGCGGCCCGCTGGCGCCGCACGCAGCGCTACGAGGCGCTGCGCCCCGAGCTGCAGGCGCCCGGCGGCGGCCCGATGGCCGCCTACTACCTTCCCGAGCGCTTCGCCTCCCGCCCGCCTCGGCCCGTGCCGCCCGCGGACGCGGCCCATCTGCGGGAGGCGCTCGCGGCCGGGCGCTCCGCGCCGTCCGAGCAGGCGACGGCCGCTGCCGCCGCGGCGAGGTGGGTGGAGCGGCGGGAGTTCGAGCGCTGCTGGCCGCTGCGCTCGGTCGGGGCCGCGGCGCGGCGGGCGCGGCTCGAGGTCGTCGACCCCGAAGTCCAGCTCGAGCGGATGTCGGCCGGCGAGAACCGCCTCGTCCTGGTCCGCGCTACGAACGAGGCGGACGAGGAGTGGCCCGGTGGCGCCGACGGCAGCCCCCCGGTCCGGATCGGCATCCGGTGGCGGTCCGCCGACGGGGCCCTGCTGTCGGACGACCAGCGCGGCGTGCTCTCGCAGGCGATCGCCGCCGGGGCCACGCGGCTGGTGGGCATCCTGGTCCAGGCGCCGGCCGAGCCGGGCTCCTACCAGCTCGGCCTGGACGTCGTCATCGAAGGCGGAGGCTGGTTCGGGTGTGAGGTGCGGCACCCAATCAGGGTCGCTTCTGCGCACGAGCGGGTCATCCTCACTGCGAACGCGGCAGTGCCGCCGATGCGGCGGCGTTTCCGGCGCCGGCGGATCGCGATCCCGCGAATCGTGCACAGCGTGTGGCTTGGGCCGGTCGAGCTGCCGGACGAGTATCTCGCGTTTCGCGAGAGCTGGGCTTCATGCAACCCTGGCTGGGAGCTCCGACTGTGGACCGACGAGTCGGTCGCCCGGGAGCTGCCCCATCTCCAGCTCGAGCGCGGTCGCAACTGGGCCGAGCGATCGGACGTTGCGCGCTACGAGATCCTCCGCCGGCTGGGAGGGGTTTACGCGGACTGCGATATCGAATGCAGACGCCCGTTCGACGAGCTGCTGCCCGGCGTCACGTGCTTCGCTGGGCTGGAGGTTCCGGGGAGGGTGTGTAGCGCCCTCATCGGCGCCGTGCCCGGACACCCTGCGTTCGAGATGGCGGCGACGCGGGCGGTGGAACTCGCTGGCGTGGGGGTGTACCCCTACAGCACGGGCCCGCAGTTCCTGACCTACGTCCTCGCCCAGCACGCGGACGTGACGATCTTTCCCCAGGAGGCGTTCTACCCCTACCTGTGGACGGAGCCGGAGCGGCGCGATGAGCCGTTCCCCGACGCGTTCGCCGTTCACCGCTGGGCGCATTCTTGGTCCGGCAGCGCGGGCTTGTGACGGCGCTGCGCCGAGTCCCGCCTTCCTGATGCTCTCGCCGAGGGTGGCTCCGCAACCGTGTCCCGTGTCGCGCTTCGGACGCGGTGCTCGACGCTTGCCCTTCAGCCGACCGCAACTCTGCGTCGGTTCGGGTGATCGTTGGGTTGGATCCAGTCGAAGGGAGACGCAGCAGACATGCAGGGGGTGCAGCCGGCGCTTCGCCGGCCTACGATCACAGTTGCGTGTCCGACCCGCCACCCTGGCGGTCTGGTTCGGGCGGTGCTCGACGCGGTGCGGGGTGTCGCGGACGAGATACTCGTCGCCGCCGACGCCCGGGTCGACGCGGCGGACCTCGCCGCCTACGCGCACGTCGCCGACCGCGTCGTCCGATTCGAGCACATCGGTGCGAATCGGCAGTGGTCGTGGCTGGCTTCTGAGGCGCGTGGAGACTGGCTTCTCATCCTGGATGGCGATGAGCTTCTTGGCGCTGAACTGATCGACGCGCTGCCCGGGCTCGTGGCCGATCGGCGCATCCGCCAGTACTCGCTCCCGATCCGTTGGCCTTGGCCTGACCCTGGGACCGTTCTCGCGAGCGAGCCCTGGAGCTCCGACCGCCGGCTGCGGCTGCTCCGCAACGACGGTCGGCTCGAGTTCGCCGGTCGCAAGCACGCGCTCGCTGCTCCCGATCCGCCGATCAGGTTCCTTGACGCCCTGCCGGTGTATCACCTCGACCTCCTAGTCGCTGACCACGAGCATCGCTTGGCGAAGGTCCAGCGGAGCGAGCGTGAAGCGTTTGGCCTGCTGACGCCCGAAGGGCTTCCGTTCGATCGCGCGTTCTACCTGCCGGAGTCCGCCGGTGCGACGGCGTTCGATCCGGTCCCGCTGCGTGACCGGGCCGCGATTGCCGGCGCCGTCGCCAGCGCTCGCGAGCCCGCGCCCCCCTCGGATCAGACCGGGCTCGCCGACGCAGCGGCTCTCCCCCTGCGTCTCGCCTCGGACGTCGCCTGGCGGTGGGCCGGTCGATCGTTGCCCGACGATGCCCTCGCGGGGTCAGTTGCGGTCGACGAGCCGCTGCCGCCGTTCGTCGCCGAAGGACGGCGACATCCGATGTGGATTCGGGCCTCCAATGCCGGCACCGCTCTGTGGCCGGGCATGGACCGCCAGCCGCAGGTGGAGGTGTCGGTGGGGTTTCGAGCGTCGGCCACGTCGCCGCTGCACATCGTGGATCTGATCGCCCTCCCGCATGAGGTCGCGCCCGGGGAGCACGCACTGATCCCGGCTGAGGTCTGCGGGCCGCCGCTGCCCGGGCGGGTCGAGCTCGTCGTCCAGCTCGTCGCAGGCGTGCAGCGCCGGGCGTTCGGTTCACAGTGCGTCGCTGCGCTCGAAGTCGACGAGTCCGCTCGGGCTGAGCTTGATCGCACGGCGGCGGCCCACGGTGGCATCGTCCCGCTCGACGACGCGGCGCGCATCAGGCGCCGACTTGCCAGGCGCGATGCGCTGGCGATCGACATCGCCGCCTCGGCCCCGGCGGGGCGCGAGGTCGGCTCGGCCACCCGCGCAGCGCTCGGCGCGATGGTTTATTCGTCGGCAAGCCCATTCTCCCTGACCGGCCCGGCGCTCGACGCCATCGTCGACATCGTGCATCGGTGCCAGCCGAGGTTCGTGGTCGAGTTCGGAAGTGGCACGAGCACCGTCCTGCTCGCGGTCTTGATGCGCAATCTCCACGGCGACCATCGAATCCGCGTCGTGAGCGTGGAGGAGGACGCCGGCTTCGCGGAGTCGGCTAGCGCCCAGGTCCGAGCGGCGGGGCTCGAGGGCATGGTGCGGATCGTCCACGCGCCGCTGACCCGGGACGGCGAGGGACCCGGCTGCTACGGGATGACGCCTGAGCTGCGCGCCGCACTCTTGGCGTGTCCGCCGGAGTTGATCCTGGTAGATGGCCCCTCCCTGCGATCCGGGGCCTCACGGCTGCGCACGCTCGAATTGGCGTCGCCCTACCTTCGCCACGACGCCTTCGTGGTGCTCGACGATGCGCTGCGCGATGCCGAGCTGACGATCGCGCAAGCGTGGGCGGACTCAGCCGCCGTTGATGTTCGTGGCATCCGACTCGTGGGGCACGGCCTGCTCGAGGCGCGGCTCCGGCGTCCAAGGCGGATGCGATGGCGTGGTCGAGGGACGCCGGCGTCCGCCGCCGGGGCGGCAGACTGACCCCACCCGCCACACTCCCCCGAATCACCCGCCCCCAGCGCCTCACCCTCGCCGCGACGATCCTCGGCTCGGCGATCG